>SKNI01000187.1 GCA_007120615.1 Myxococcales bacterium
GAATAATTTGTTCATTGCGAGTCCTCGTGGCTGGCGATGATGGCTCGGAGGATGTCTTTAAACTGAGCTAAGTCGTGAGGTGGCTCGTGGTGATGGGCGATCGGCCGGTCGGTCTTGCCGGGGATGAAGAAGGATAATTCGTCGACGTCTCGTTGGGCCCGGCGGGTCCCGTTGGCGTCTTCGTGAATCTCGAAGACGGCCTGGCTCAGAGCGGTGAGGGTGAGCTTCTGGCTCTCCTCATGGAGACTCAAAAAGAGGATCACCTCCTGCCCGGCCGACAGGCGGGCATCGCCGGGGATAAGAGCGCGGCGGTCTTCGAATTCTCCTCCCCATTGTTCAAAGAGGACCGTTTTTGTGTCTTTGTTTTGCGCCACAAGCCCCATGAAGTTCTCGTGGACTTCGGCTGTGATGTGGGTCCAGAGTACGTCGTCTTCATCGGGACGGGTTGTGGTCTCGACGATGGTAGCGTGAACCACGATATCGGAGGTCTCCACCAGCCGGTCGAGGTCAGCATAACGCATGACCGTGGCGTCCGCAGAGAGCGGTAGGATCAGGAGCGCTATCAAAGCGGTCAGCGCAGGTAATGGAGCAGAAAATAAGCGCATGAGTCTCAGGGGGTGGCAGCAAGTCATTATTATACAGCGGCCTGATGATAGCGAAAGAGGCCCCCTGATGACAAGGTTTGTGCGGGGTATTAATCGGGAAGGGCGCCCATCACCAGCGGGAGCTCCAGTCGTTGGCCGGCGCGAAGCACGACGACTTCCACTTCAGCGCCCACCCCGAGGTTGGCTGCGATCCAGGATAGACGGCTTGAATCGGTGACTTCCTCGCCATCGATCTCGACGATGATATCGCCTCGGACGACTCCCGCGTCGTCGGCAGGACCGTCCTCGACGACACGGGTCACCAGTGCGCCGCCGACGTCCAGATCTAACTCCTGGCGCAAGACTGGCGAGATCTCCCCGATGTAGATCCCCATCCAGGAGCGCTCTACGCGGCCCTCTTCGATGAGGGTAGTAAGGATCTCGCGGACCATATTGATGGGGATGGCAAACCCGAGACCCTGGCCGGCGGGAGAGACGGCGGTGATGATTCCGATGACCTCTCCGGAGGTGCTGACCATGGGGCCGCCGGAGCTGCCCGGGTTGATGGAGGCGTCGGTCTGGATGAAGTCCTGGTAGCGAAGGCGGGCGCCGCCCGGGGGCAACACCTGACGGCCCGAGGCGCTGACGATGCCGGCAGTGACCGTGCTCGTGAGGCCCAGGGGATTGCCCATGGCCAGAATCCAGTCGCCCACCCGAAGAGCGTCGGAGTCTCCGAATTTTACAGCGGGCAACTCCTCTTGGACCTCTTGCAGTTGAAGAACGGCCACATCGGTCTGGGGGTCGCGGCCGACGACTTCAGCAGAAAAGATGCGCTCATCGAGGAGGCGAACGGCGATCTCGGTGGCCTCCCCGACGACGTGGTCATTGGTCAAGACCAGGCCGGAGGCGTCGAAGATAAATCCCGAGCCCAGGCTCTGCTCGACTCGCTCGCGGGGAACCTGGTCGCCCGGCGAAAAAGGACGGGGCCGGGTAGCAGGGGCCCGGGTGCGCGTGTAGATATTGACCACCGCCGGGCGAATCTCTTCGACGGGCTCGGCGAAGCTGGTGGGAGCCTGAATCGGTGTGGGGGTGGTCGGGTTGTCGGGGGGCTGGGCGGGGGGCGTTTCGGAGGCTGGGGGTTCGCACGCGACGAGGAGTAGTGCAAACCCGGACGCTACTGCATAGCTAAGCAGCCGGCGTCTATTGTTCATTTTGCGGCCTCCGCATAGGCGATGTGCAGATCGTGGAGCAGACTTGTAAGGAGTTGTTCTTCCTCATGGGTCAGATTTCCTTGCGTCTTGTCGCGGAGCATCTCGAGGATGTGGATCATCTGGCGAGCGGCGTCCATGTCGGTGCTCGTATTTCCGGTCTCCGGATCGGCATGGCGCCCCAGGTTGACCAGGCAACTGGTACCCATGCTGACGAGAAACGCACCGAAGTCGATGGTCACATCATCGGGCTCTTCATCGGTGCGGATATGGACGCCTGCGTTTCCGCCAAGAGGGGTCACCCTGGGGTCATCGACGGTGGAGGCGTTGGACTTCGCTGCTTTCTTCTCGGTTACCGAATCGTCATTACTGCTCATTATCCTACTCCATAAAGGATGCGACCGATTCAGGGCGAAGTCGCCAGGGGATGTTGTCTATTCGTCAGCTTCCTCGGCTTCTTCTTGATCTTCGTCGAGAATACCCTGGACAAATTCGGCCTCCACCTTCTCGGCTTTATCAGCCGCGTCGGGCAGGCTGGCCAGGTATTGTTCATATTCTTCTTCCGAGACTTTTCCATCGCGGACGAATCGATCAATGGTACGGCTATCAAATTTGCGCATTTCTCGAGACATATTTCGTACTCCAAAAGGGTTTCTACCAGGCCGGTGCAGCCAATTATGTTTGTATGGTGCTGGTCTCTTCGAGAACCAACGTCGAGGGTACTATATGCGCGAGGGGTCGTTTGACAAGCGTCGTCAATATCAGCTCTGGCTAAGGGCGCGCACGATACGGTCGCGCATCACCCCGGAAGCCCGGTCTTTTTCGTCCTCCAAAAAGGTACGAGCCTGGTCTACGCGGGCTCCTTTGTGGAGGTCGATGAGCGCCATCTGGGTGCGGGCGGCTCGTTGATAGGGGGAGTTTCCGCGAAGGGTGAGATAGATCTGCATGGCCTCGTCGTATTTGGAGAGTTCGAATTTGACGTTGGCCAGATTAAAATAGAGCTGCTCCGGGACGTGGCCTTCGGTGGCGTTGATCGATTGCTCAAAGGCGTGTTCCGCTTCCCGGTATTTTTCGAGAGCGGAATAGATGAGTCCCAGTCGGGAGAGCATCTCGGCGCGAGGCCCGAAGCGGCGCAGGAAGCGCTCCTTGCGGTACTCCTCGAGAAGTGTTTTATGCTCTCCTCGTTGAAATCGCTGGCCGAAGTTTTTTTCAAACGCTTCCCATCGTTTGTGGCGGTAGTAGGGCACGGCCACATAAAAGATGGGAATCCAGAGACAGAAGACGGCTAAAACCCACCAGGGAGCGCCGATTCCAAAGTGGAGGACGATCAAGATCAGCAGTGACAGCGGGATCAATCCCCGCCGCCAGTCGATGGTCAGTCGGCTATTGGTGGAAGAAGATTTCGCCATCATTACTCCGGATAAGGTGCGCAGTTTCTCAAGGGTCGTTCACTTCTTACGCTAAAGCGCAAACGAGAATCTCACAAGGTGCAACGTCGATGACGGTGGAGTTCATTTCCTATAGCGGGGCGAAAGCGGGTCAGCCGAATGCTCATATGATCGCGAGTTCGGGTGGCAGAATTCTGTTGGATTGCGGCTCCGAGAGGCGCTCTCCGCCCGGGTATTTAGGCGAGATGGAGCGGCCCGATGTGCTGTGGATCAGCCACGCCCACGGCGATCATTGCGGGGCGCTCCTCGATCTGATGGAGAAGTGGCCAAAGCTGGTGGTGATGGCCACAAAAGATACGGTGGAGCTATTGCGAGTGGCCCTGGACGGTGGGAGGTCTGCCAGCATATCAGCGCGAGTCGACGCGGTGTTGCGCCGGATTCGTCGGGTTCCCTGGCGACAATTCCGGTCCCTTCCCGGAGTGGAGGGGGCGAGAATCATGGCTGTGGAGGCCGGTCATATTCCGGGCGCGGCGATGGCGGTTCTGGAGATCGACGATGGTGGGCGAACGCGGCGGGTCTTATATACCGGCGATTTTTGCACTCACGATCAGATCGTCGTGAAAGGGGCAGGGGTGCCGGTCTTTGAGGGTGGTGTGGACTGGGTGATCTGTGAGGCGATGTTGGCCAACGATAAAGAGGCTGATTCTCTGGAGTATAGAAAAGAGGCCGACGCCCTTCGGCTGGCGGTAGAGGAGGCTGCGGGTCCGGTGCTCATCGGAGTCTCGAGCATCGGCGAGAGTGCGGAGGTGGCGGCACTTGTAGGGGGCACGAAGAAGAGAGTGATGGTCGATGAATATCTTCGGGAGGTCCTGGAGGTCAGCCGGGAGGCTCTGGGAGAAGAGCGGTGGTCGAAGCTGACCTTCGGCGATAGGCGACGGCTAAAGGGGCATCTGTCGGCCGATGGGGTTGTGATTGCGCCGGGAGACCAATATCGGCGAAAAACGGCGGCGGCGGTGTTGGCCGAACCGTTGATCAGCGACGAGTCGGCGACGATCGTGGTGTTAAATCGAGCCCGCAAAAAGACCGGCGCCGGGCGGCTCTTGTCGGCCAGGCGAGGCGGACTGGTGGACTGGCAGGGGCGGGACGTGAAGTTGGGAGCGTCGGTGATCCATAGACGGTTGATCAACCATGCGCCGCGGTGGCAACTCAAAGGATTTTTGTCGGGACTTGGCGCGGAGAAGACGTTTCTTGTCCATGGGACGACCGGGGCCCGGTGGGGGCTGAAGCGGGCGCTAAAGAGTGACGGATTCGAGGGGGAAGTCGAGGTGGTAGAGGTCGGGGAGAGATGGTAAAAATCGCAGCGTACCAGACATCTTGCCAGTGATATTTCCATCGTCCCAGGGAGAGAGATTATGGCCCGAGCTTCAGAGAAAGACGTAATGCGTGTGGGAAGTGAGATCTTCAAGCGTATGAAAGGGGAGACTCCGTCGGTCTTTCGAAAGGACTGGTGGAGCGGGAAGATGATGGACTGGTCCATGAAGGATGATGACTTCAAGGTGGAGATGTTTCGCTTCGTGGACGTCTTTCCGACGCTCAAAGATCATGTGCAGGTGGCGGAGCATCTGCAGGAATATTTCTGTCGTCCGGAGCAAGATTTTCCGGCCAGCTTTCAGTGGGGATTGTCCAGGGTCAAGCCGGACAGTCGAATCGCGAAGATGGCGGCAAGTCAAATCGAGGGGCAGGTCGTGGGGATGGCCTCTCGGTTTATCGCCGGGCAGACTGCCGAAGAGGCGCTGGAGACCCTGCGGGGGATGTGGCGAGATGAGTTGGCGTTTACCGTCGACCTTCTGGGCGAAGCGACGGTGAGTGAGGATGAGGCGCAGACCTATCTGGAGCGCTATTCGGAGATTCTGGAGACCCTCTGCGCCGAGACCAAAGACTGGACGGAGCAGCCCTCCATCGAGCAGGCATCCTTCGGGCGCCTTCCCCGGGTGAACGTGTCGGTAAAGATCTCATCGCTCTACAGCCAGCTCGATCCCATCGATCCGAAGGGAAGTATCGACGCCGTAAAAGAGCGCCTCCGGCCTCTATTTCAGATGGCCAAGAATCGGGGCGCTTTTATCAACCTCGATGTGGAGCAATATCGCTATAAAGATCTGACCTACGGGGTATTTACGAGTCTTCTGGACGAGCCCGAATTTGCCGATTTCGAGCACGCCGGAATCGTGTGTCAGGCCTACCTTCGGGATTCTTTAGAAGACTTGAAGTCTCTGGCGAAGTGGGCAAAGAAGCGAAAAACTCCCGTCACGGTACGGCTCGTGAAGGGCGCGTATTGGGATTATGAGACGATCCACGCCGAGCAGGAGGGCTGGGAGATTCCCGTCTATACGAAGAAGTGGGAGACGGACCGAAATTTCGAGGCCTGTACTGAATTATTGCTCGATAAGCATAAATATCTCCGAGCGGCGATCGCGTCTCATAATGTTCGCAGCATTGCCCATGCGATGGTCTATGCCGACGCCCGGCGACTCGACAAGAGTGCGGTGGAATTTCAGATGCTCTACGGAATGGCCGAGCCCATGAAGGCCGCCGTGCGTCAGATGGGGTATCGCCTGCGCGATTACGTGCCCATCGGTGAGATGATCCCGGGGATGGCGTATCTGGTGCGAAGACTTCTGGAGAATACGTCCAATGAGAGTTGGCTGCGGATGAGTTTTGTCGAAGGTGAATCCATCGAGAAACTATTGGCCGCGCCGGCGCCGCGAGATGGAGAGTCGGAGAGCACGCCTGCGCCAAAGCACGGTGCTGTAACGCAGCATGGGTTTAAGAACGAGCCCATGCGGGATTTCGCAAAGGCGAACTGTCGCGAGGCGATGGCGAAAGCAGTGGAAGACGTGCACGGTCGGCTGGGTCAAAAATTCGAAGTCGTCATTGACGGAAAAGAAGTGCCCACAGCCGATGAGTTGGTGAGCGTCAATCCGGCGAAGCCCGACCAGGTCGTGGGGCGGGTGGGTTCGGCGACGGTGGAGGAGGCCGAAGCGGCGCTGAAAGCGGCACGTCGGGGGCAGCCTGAGTGGGCGAAGAAGACGGCCGAAGAGCGTGCGCGATATCTGTTGGAAGTGGCCCGGGTGATGCGAGAGCGCCGCGATGAATTATCGGCCTGGATGGTCTGGGAGGTCGGAAAAATCTGGCGCGAAGCCGACGCCGACGTCTGTGAGGCCATCGACTTCTGTGAATATTACGCCCGGGAGATGATTCGGATCTCCGAGCCGCAGCGGCTTGGCAGGCTCCCCGGAGAGCTCAATCAACTTTTCTATCGGCCCCGAGGAGTGGCAGCGGTGATCGCGCCGTGGAACTTCCCGCTTGCGATCCTTACTGGTATGGCCATGGCGGCGGCGGTCACGGGCAATACGGTGATCATGAAGCCCGCCGAGCAATCGCCGGTGATCGCCGCAAAATTGATGGAGATCTGTCGAGAAGTCGGCTTTCCCGCGGGAGTTCTGAACTTTCTACCCGGTCCTGGCGAAGTAGTTGGGAAATATCTGGTGGAGAGCACGGACGTCAATATCGTGGCCTTTACGGGCTCCATGCAGGTGGGGCTGCAGATCTTGAAGACCGCAGGCGACACCCCGTCGAGTCAACATCACGTCAAGAAAGTCATCTGCGAGATGGGCGGCAAAAACGCCATCATCGTCGACGCCGACGCCGATCTCGACGAGGCGGTGCAGGGCGTGGTGCAGTCGGCGTTTGGGTTTCAGGGCCAGAAGTGCTCGGCCTGCAGCCGCATCATCGTCCACGAGTCCTGCTACGACGAGTTCAAAGAGCGGCTGGTGGGCGCAACCGAGAGCATGTTGCTCGGAGCGCCTCATGAGCCGGGCACCAAAATCGGGCCGGTGGTCGACGAAGAGGCCCGAGCGAAAATCGAGAGCTATATCGAGATCGGCAAAAGCGAGGGAACTCTACTGGTGCAGCGAAAGGTGCCCGGCGAGGGCTATTTCGTGGGGCCCACCATCATCGAGGGAATCACCATCGACCACAGGCTCGCCCAGGAAGAGATATTCGGACCGGTGCTGGCCATGATGAAGGCTTCGAGTTTTGAGGAGGCCTTGAAGATGGCCAACTCCACGCGCTTCGCGCTGACCGGAGGGATCTACAGCAGAAGTCCCTATAATATCGACGAGGCCCGGCGGTCGTTCAACGTGGGAAATCTCTATATCAACCGCGGTTGCACAGGAGCGCTGGTGTATCGAAACCCCTTCGGCGGGCACAAATTATCGGGAGCCGGGACCAAAGCGGGCGGGCCCGACTATCTGCGGCAATTTATGGAGCCTCGGACCATGGTGGAGAATACGATGCGCCGGGGATTTGCGCCGGAGGATTGAAGGCGCGGCAATCTATTAATAGGAGTCGTTCTGCTGGTTAAGAGTCTGGTGGAAAACCACTCAAGCTCTCCAGGTCGGGGACGTCCGCGCTCCCTAATGGAGAGCTCCAGCAGCAGACCGGTGGGTCCGGCTCCTACGATCAAGATTTCACCGTTGATGACGTTGTTCCTCACGCTCCAGGCTGGGGGCGGGGCTCATTGAGGGCGTCTCGGGCTCGCTCCAGGTCGTAGACGAGCGCATCGAAGATTCGATCGCGACGCTCCTGAAAAGGAGCCTGAATGGAGGCCGAGGGGTGAAAGCTCACGATGAGGGGTTGGCCCCATTTGGTCTGCATCCACTGCTCGCGAGCCTCCCCGATGGTGATGGCTCGTCCCACCAGACCGCGAGCGGCGACGGTGCCCAGGGCGATGACGATGCGAGGCTGAATCTCCTCAATTTCGGCCTGTAGCCAGGGATTGCAGGCGTTGATCTCGCTGACTCGAGGCTTTAGCCCCCGGATCTCGCCGTCGACGTTCTCGGATTTGAAGTGTTTGACGGCGTTGGTGATGTAGAGCGTCGCTCGATCAAGACCGGCCTCCTCCAACGCCCGATCCAGGGCTTCTCCGGCTGGTCCCGCAAAGGGCCTTCCCGACTTGTCCTCCTGTTGACCGGGAGCTTCGCCGACTAACAGTAACCGGGCATCGCGGGGGCCTTCCCCGAAGACGACCTGCGTGGCCCCTTTGTAGAGGGGACAGCCCTGACAACCCTCGGCAGCTTCGGCCAGGCTTTTGAGATTTCTTTTGTCGGGCAGAAACGGACGAGCTGAAGGATGGTCGGATCTGGCCATAGGAATCTCCCGTGCGAGGGTCTTTGATAGTGTGAATCTTCGAATCTAGGGACGAAGAGGCTCTCGCAAAAAGGATTCGAGGTCTTGCGCAAGGGTGAAAAAGGTTGGTCGAGGATTCAAATGAGTCGAAACCCGAGGAGCACGATGGCAATCAGGATGATCACCCCCAGAACTCGTTGGATGAGGGCGGGGTCGAATTTGGCGGAGCCGAAATAAGAGCCCAGATATCCGCCGATCAGAACGGCGCCGATCAGGGGAGCGATCGTCGTTACGTCGGGGACCTGGCGTTGGAGGTGGGCGCCCAGTCCGGAGAGTGAATTCAGAAGAATGAAGACCGCTCCCGTGGCCGCAGCCTGCTTCTGGTTGCCGAGTCCGAGGATAATGATCAGGGGCACCAGAAATATCCCCCCGCCAATTCCGACTACTCCCGAGACCAGGCCCAGAAGGGCGCCGATCACAAGACAGGTAAGGATCTTTGTCTTTCCCTTCAGGTTCAGGGCGAATATGGGCTCGCGAAAGAGATAAATTCGGGCGGCTACCAGGATTAGCATGATGATCAGAATGACCTGGAAGAGCCATTGTTCCACCTCGAAGCGGCCTCCGAGATAGGCCATGGGCACGGAGCTGGCCACGAAGGCGAGGATCAACTTTGGCCTTGCATGGCCAGCGCGGATATAATTGATGCTCGCCATAAGTGTGACCACGATATTCATGGTCAGGCTGACCGTTGGGATGGCCCGGTAGCTGGCTCCAAAGATAGTCAGAAGGGCAGTGTAGGAGGTGCCGCCGCCCAGGCCTACGGAGGAGTAGGCAGCGGAGACGATGAAGAAAAACGCTGCCAGCAAAAGTGGCGAGAGGATCAGTTCTTCCAACGTCAAATCTCCACTTCCTGATGAGCCTCTGAGACCTGTTCTTGTGTCGACTGGGCACCAATATCGTCATCGTCAGCCGAATCGAAGTCCAGGATGATTTCCATCTCTCCGATGGCCTCGGGATGATGAGCTATTTCGGTGATGTCGAAATCCCGCATCTTTCGGGCCAGGCTGAGCAAGGCGGAGCCGATTCTGACCACTCGAAAGTGAGCTTCTTCATGGCGAGTGGTTCGCTCAAGAGGGCTGACGCCGGCGACGATCTCTTCGGCGTCGATGAGAGAGTCCACCTGCTCAAAGGCCTTGATGGCGATTTTATCGAGTTGATCGACCAGATCGCTGAACTCCGGGGTTTCGAGCCAGCTTTCTCGGAGCTCTGCGATGGCTGTGACCAACTCTTCGATAAGAGAGCGGGTGCGCTCGGAGCGGACTTTTTGAAGGGCCTCGATGGCGCGGTCTTCCCACGGGGGGATCGGCGCCGATTGGTGATCGGTGCGCGCTCCTTTTTCAACGGTTGTCGCCGACCGAAGCACGGGTCTGAGTTCGGTGGCTGTCAATATAGTTTGGACCACGATGACGATGCCCAGAAAGAATAAGGAAATTGGCATCAAGGTATCGCCCAGGTCCGCACTTCCTGGGGCTGTTCCGTGGGCGTATAGGGCCGTAAAAACGTATATCGGGATGAGCGCAAGAAGGGGAATCGAACTGGCGAGGATGCGTCGCAACGAGCGGCGGACCCGGTAGAAGGGAGCGTCGACTTGAGCGTTGAGGGTCCGAACGAGGAATCCTTCTCGGTGTAGTGTTCTGCCCAGGATCTTTGCGTCTTTTTTGTCGATGGATGGGGTGAGCAGGACGGGCAAATCGGCGAGGGATTCTTCGAAGTGCGGGGTGGTCTGGATTCGCTGAAACTCGGCGATGATCTGGCGGATGGCTGCGATATTTTCGCCGCTCAATGACTGCCTCATGTCGGGCATACTCCGATGGCCATCCACGATGACCTGAAAGCCATTGAGTCGGGATCGCGCGATGATCTGGTATCGACGCACTCCGCACGCTGCGCAGCGATGCAGATGACGAAGTCGCGTCGTGCCGCAATTATGGCAGGACTCGGCAGCCGCTGAGGTTGTCTGGTTGTTTTGATCAGAGATGTCGGCGTCGGGATGCAGCGCGAACTTCATATCCTGGGCCGATCGAAAGCGCATCGCCGAATCCCGAGCGGCCGCTTTTTTAAGAGTGTTTCGAAACCGGAACTCTGCCTCTACCTCCTGGAGATCATGGCCGGGAATGACTTCGTTGCCGTCGGCGCCGAAGGGCAATTTGCCGGTAAGTGCTTCGTGGAGGGTGAGTCCCAATCCGAAGATGTCAGCGCGCTCGTCGACGAGACCGCCTTCGAGGATTTCCGGTGCCACGTAACCAGGCGTGCCGAGTCGGGCCTCCAATTGTTCGTCTCGGGCGAGATATTCCATGCGGGCCAGACCAAAGTCGACGAGTACGACTCGGTCATCGGCGCCGATCAGGATATTGGCGGGCTTGATATCGCCGTGGATCACGCCGCTTCGATGGGCTACCTCCAGGGCATCGAGAATCTCCATTCCGATCCGGCGAATCTCCGCCGGGGGCAGGGCGTCTCGCCAGCGGATCATGGTCTTCAGGTCGATTCCCTCGATATAATCCATCACCAGCACGTCCACGCCGTCGACCTCCAGATGCTCGTGGATCCCGACGAGGCCGGGGTGACGAACTTTCCGCGCGGCCTCGAACTCCTGGCGCATCAGGGCATTGATCTGCGGCAAGGAGCGAAGCTGTGGAAGCACGACTTTCAAGGCCACTTGCTCATCGCGATAGTGATCGTAGGCCAGAACGACGTTGGCCATCCCGCCGGAAGCGATGAGGCGAATCACGTCAAATCGCTCGGGCAGCTCCAGTTGCAGATCCACTTCCTCGCGAGCCGCTTCCATGACCTCCAGGGTGGGACGGCCCTCGAGATCGATGAGCGATTGGTGAAGGATTCGCAACTCCTCGAGATCACTTCTCAGGCCTGTTGGCCGCGGTGATTTGCGCTCGGAATGGGAGGAGTCGAGGGAACGGATGCCTTCGAGGAATTCAAAGATTCGGGCCCGGGCGAGTTCACTTTGCTCCATGGCTTTTTCGTGACGTTTCATCTCTTCGGCGAGGGCCTTTCGCTCACCGGAAGATGACTGCGAGCCCTGCGACTGCTTTGCTTCGAGCCCTTCCCAGGCTACCTGTAGGCGCTGCCACTCCGTATCGCGTGGTGCGTACCCGAGTAATTCCACGTCGGCCCGAATCTCCTCCAGAAGTTCAGGGGCACCTTCATTATAGCGGCTGGTGAGGGTTGCCATGACTTCCTCTACCAGTCGGCGATCTCGTTCATTGGCCAGATCGGCCGTCAAAGAAGTCCAGAGGTGGCGCTTTTCCTTGGGAAAGGATCGGACAGAGGGTTTCTGGAAGGATACGGCGGGTCTTCTGTTTTTGGAGATAGTCCAGCCGAGGGCGATCCAGATTGGCGCGACAAAGACCGCGACAAAGACGAGGAAGAAGACAAGACCGACGGCGGAAATAAGAAATTCATCAAATTGTATATAGAACGCGGCACTGACTAGGAAAACGAGAAGAAAGAGTAGGGCCAGAATTGCAATTCCAGCGGAGATCACGCTTCCCAGACCAAGGAGAGCATATAGAGCCGGACTCGACCAACTCACACCCTTCATCGACCAGGCGAGTTTGTCCGACCGTTTTTGTTCGCTGTGATCGAAGAATAAGACGGGGAGGCTGTCTTCGGGCAGCAACTCGGTCGGATTTTCGAAGCGATCTTTGGAGTCCGAGCGAAGCTCTCCGTATCGACCGTCTTCAAGAAAGGTCATCAGCCTGTAGGCGTCAGGCCAGGTCAACTCCGAGGCGATGCGAAAAGGGCTGTAGGCCAATCGTTTCTCGGACTCCTCGTCGAAAACGGCACCGGCTCGTCGGAGACGTTCGCTGAGGAGCGCTTTTTCTTCTGCGTCTAGTTGGGGATGAAAGGTCCGAAAAAAGAAGTCTTTCGGGCTTCTCCATCCGGCAAAGCGACGCTGATTTCCCTTTTCCCTGCCACGGCGGAATTTAGGAACCACCACATCAACGCTCCCCGCTCCCGGATCTCGAACGAGATAGCCCTCGCCGCAGCGAAGACAGAAATCCAGGGTCTCTACGCGGGGATGATCGCAATTCCAGCAGGCAAGTCCACCAAGGGCTGTGGTGTTCTCGATGACCTCAGTTAGCCCGAGCAGTACGTCGGACAGTGCACGAACCGAAGAGATTCGCTCGCGGCGTTCCACAACGAGGGCACCGGCGATGGCATTGTTAATCGATGGGGAAGCCAGTTCGCCCAGATCTTTGTCGAGGTCCAGGGATTCGAAGCCGTCGAGCATCGCTTTTGGGCCTCCGGCCGCCACGGGAGGGCTGCCGACGATCATCTCAAAGAGCATCACCCCCAGGGCCCAGACGTCGGTGCGCGGATCGGAGTCGCTTTCCTGTCCACCCTGGGAAAACCACTGCTCGGGAGCCCGATAGTGGGAGAGACCAAAGGCCATGCTCTGCGTCGTGAGTCCCACCATATCGAGGACCTTTGCGCCGCCGAATCCTCCCAGGCGGGCACCGCCGGATTCGTCAAGCCAGATATGGTCGGGGCTCAGGTTGCGGTGGATCACGCCGCGGCGGTGAGCGAATTCCAGGCCGACAAGTATGGGCTCTAGCAGGTTGACCGCTTCGACGGGCTCCAGGACGCCCTGGCGGAGTCGGTCGGTGAGGGTGGCCGTACCGGGAATTTCGTAGACTAGGGCCAGCACCCCGTCATCGTCGATGAGTTCATGGGGGGCCAGAAGCGCGCGATGATCGAGGCGATTGGCCAGATCTGCCTCTCGGCGAAAGCGCATCTCCACCAGCGGCTCCGAGCGAAGGTGGTCCTGCAAGATCCGAATATGGACGAGCTTCATCTCCTCATCGTCATGGGCCTCCCAGAGGAGGGTGCCCCGGTCTCGGCCGAGTTGTCGCATCAGCCGATAGCGCTTTCCCAGCAGGTCGTCGTCTTTCCATATTTTTGTGGTCATATATTGGAGACTGCTGGCGCGGGAGATCAGGGAGCGATGACGGTCAGCGATGGAAAATAGGTCTCGTAACGGGAACTATCGCGGGTGAGTAGTCGATAATCTCGCACCGCGGCGTGAGCTCCGATGTAGAAGTCGGGCAGCGGGCTACGGCGGCTGCCGGTGCGTCGTCGATAGGATAGAAAGGCCTTGCCAGCGAGGAAGCCGGCCTCCCAGGGCAGGGGTTCTCGGTGAAAGAGGTCGCCTGGGACGACATCTTCCAGATCTTCAATCTGCTGAAAGCCCACCGAGATCTCGGCATAAATCAAGGGATTGATCACCAGAACGGCCTCGTCGGCGAGTCTCTCAAGTGTGGTCGCCGACCAGTCGCTCCAGCTGGGATCATCGGTGGCGATGTCCAGAATGACGTTGCTATCTACGAGGACCGGTTTCATTCATCGCCACGGGTCAACGCCAGAATCTCGTCGGTGGTCATCTCGACGTCGGCTGTGCCTCGAAGGCGGCGTACCAGTCGCTCACCGCGTCCGTTGGACTGTTCGTCGGCCTTTCGCAACCGCACAGCGTCGCCCTCCACCTCGAAGACGACCTCCGTGTGAGGGAGCAGCCCCAGCTCTTCGCGGATTTCAATGGGAATGGTGACCTGACCTTTCGAAGTGATTCGCATGGGACCTCCTGAGGGATTCTTACTTTTAAAAGTAATACCGTTGAACGTTAGGGTCAAATGCAGGCAGTCGTTTTCTGTACACCCGCCCATCTCAATGATAGGGAAGAGTGCGCTGCCCGGCGGGATTCGCCGAAAGTGGCGTGACATTCGATATTTACTCCGACCCGACCATGAACCAAGGAGGGCCAGTTTGGGTGCTATAAGTGGAACGCTTTCGTATAAAATTTTTCATGTCCATGGAGAGATTCAGGACGATTGGAAAGAGAAATATCTGGAACGGATTCGGAAGAATTCGTTCACGCCCCTGAGACCGGACGACGAGGACGAGGTCTCCGAGGGCTGGGTGCCCATCGATCGGCCGCTTCAGGTGGAGTTCGATCTCTACAGCGTGCTCTTTGACCACTATATCAATCTGGGGTTTCGCCAGGATAAATATTCGATCCCCAGCGCCCTTCTCAAAGCTCACGTGGCGGAGGCGGAGCGGGAGTTTATGCAGCAGAACGACAAGGACAAACTCAGCAAATTTGAGCGCGACGATATCAAGGCCATCGTCAAGCATGAGCTCAAAGAAAAGCAGCTGCCCCGGATGCGAGTTTTTGACGTGAGCTGGGATTTGCAAAAAGAGCGTGTACGTTTTTGGAGTCAGTCCAACAAGATGTGCGAGACATTTCAGGGGTTTTTCGAGGACACCTTCGGCCTGAAGATCTTGCCGGCCAACCCGTATATCAACGCTGTGGAAGGGGGGCTTACGCCCAAAGAGGTGGAGAGATTGGGGATTCTGGAGGCGTCGAATTTTATCGACGGCGTCGGGCTCTGAGAGCCGTTTGTAGAAATTTGAGTGCAGAACTCCAACGAATGCGGGCCGTTTAAGGCCGGGAGAAGAAAATGGATCTGATAGACCTGATTGAAACGAGAAGATTTCTGGGCAGCGAATTTATGATGTGGTTGTGGTTTAAATCCGAGACCCACGATGGGTTTATGGAGATTCCGAATCACGGAACGGTGGAAGTGATCTACGACGATAGCATGGTGCTGGAGGCTTATCTGGCGGAGACGGAGCGAAATACGCTCAAGGGCGGAGCGCCGGCCTATTCGGCGGAAGCCAAGGTCGCACTTCAACACGGAAAGCGGGTCTCCCGGGCCAAACTTCGGGTCATCAAGGATGGTCGGGAGTGGGTCTTTACGTTTAAGGCCGAGGGAATGGATTATTCTTCGATCAAGATTCCAGCGGTGTTGAGTCGCAAGGAAGACGACAAATTTTATGAGCGGATGTATCTCGTCGACGAGGTCGAAGAGATCATGGACGCGCTTTATAAAGAATTTATCGCCGTCCGCCTTCACGACGGGTGGCATGATGAGATGGTCCCGGCCATGAAGACCTGGGTGGCAACCGAGGGCGACGTCTATAAAGATCTCTACCCAGATCTCGGCATCGAAATCGACGCTTCGGCCAAGGTCGAAGAGGCCGATGAGGCTGATTCCGAGGCTGA
>SKNI01000421.1 GCA_007120615.1 Myxococcales bacterium
GTGGAGATGTTCGGTGGGCCAGTGCTGTTCTCCAGCGCCAATCGGGGCCGCCGCTCCGGGGAATCCTCGCCGGCCCAGGTTCGCCAGAACTTTTTAGGGAGAGTCGATTATTTTCTGGACGCCGGAGATCTCAAGGACGCCCCGAGTTCCACGGTGGTCGCCGTGGAGAATAGCGAGGTCACCATCGTTCGTCAGGGCGCCGTTTCCGAAGAAAAGATCAATGAAATTGCGGCGTCCGTGGTGAATTGAGAGGCAGGAGCCGGATTGCTATTTCTTACTCTGTGGATGCTTTGAATTCTTTGATCTTGTCTTCACCGGGAAGCTCAACGGCGATGAATTCTTTGTCGTAGCGAATGCCGTAGGCTCTCGATAGGTGAGGCAAGAAGACAGCATGGGAAGCGCCGGACCGGGTCGGGTTGTGATTGATGCCCAGGGATACAGGGTGACCGTGGACCTCTTCGTCACCCAGAAGGACCCGGTTGATCGCACCACTCTTAGGGTCTCTCTCAAAAGTATAGAAAAGTCCCTTATGAGAGAGAAAGAGATGCTCTCCCGACGGCGAAAACGTGATGAAGTCAAAGAGGTCAAAGTCGCCAATACCGATATGGTTTCGAAGCGCGGTCACCTGGGGATCTTCAAGGTGTCCGGTTTCTGAATCTCGGGAAAAGGCAATCACCGAGGCCTGATTGTCGCGGTTTCCAACGACGTAGAAATGGTTTTCGTCGGGACTCAAGGCAATGAGCGCGACCATCCGAATCGAGAATTCGGCGTCGAGATCGACGGTTTGACGCGTCATATAGGAGCGAAAGCGCTGTGAACTGACCTCTCGTTCCGTTTCCTCGAGCACCTTGATTTCCGCGTCTCCCCAGGAGGGATTAATGTAGCGGAAGGGGCCTTCGGTGGCAGAAACCATGCGCTCTCCACGCAGACCGCGGCTGTACTTTCGATCTAATATCTTGTGGCTCTTCGTCTCCTCGTCCCAGCTTACGACGAGGGCATCTTTGTCGTTGCCCATCAGATAGACATCCTGACGTTGCGGCATTTGCATGAGCTTGGGCGCAAAGGGCAAATCCGATTTGGGAAGCTCGATGGTCTCCTGGGCGGAGAGTTCTCCAGAATCTTGGTCCCGTGAGAAGACGGCCAGGGCCGGCTTGTCTGCATCAAAGACGTAGAGGCGTTGCTCGTCGTTACTTAGAAGGGCACCGTGAATGGCCTTGAAATGCTCGTCGCTGCGCAGGGTCTCCAGGATTTCAAAGTCGCCATCGGCGCTTGAAACGACCGTGAAGATATACCACTGCCCGTAATGTTCGTCGTAACCGCGTTGGTGTCCCTCGTCGAGGATATAGACGTGGTTTCCCGCCTTGTTGGAGACCAGGGCACCACTGAATCCTCGATGCCCTTCCGCGAAGGGTAGCTCCAACGCCTGGGTGGTGGTGAAAGGCGTCGCTTCGGCAGAGGTCGTACATCCGTCGCATCCAGTGCTCAAAAGCCCAACTATCACTGCCAAGATGGTGCTCCAATAGATATGCTCTGCGGTCATTTTCATCGAGAATTCTCCTATTATATTAAAACGTTTCAGGGATTGTCAGGACGGTGAACTCATTTCTATTTTGGACGGTATAAAGCTCTTTCATATCCGACGAGAAGGCTGCATGTCCGCCGGCAGCCCGAGGAGGCATCGAACTCGCTCCCAGGGATAGATCTTGTTTCACCAGAACCGACGTAACGACACCGGTGTCCATATCTCGGCCGAGTACGTAGAAGGTCGAGTCGAAGTGAATGAAGAGGTGCTTGTTATCCCCTGAAATTGCGAGCACGTCGTTTCGCCCGGCAAATTCTTCCAGGTCGATCAAGTCATCGAGTTCGATGATCGTCGGGCGAGAGAGTTTGTTTATGTCGGTAGAGCGGGCGAAGACGAGAAAAGCCTTCTCACGGCGGCTTCGGTTGGCCTGGGGAAGGGGGGAATGGCCACTGACGGCGAGGTAGAGAAATCTCTCGTCAGGGCTGAGAAGGATGCCTTCGAGGTGGCTCAGGGGGTAGTAATCATGAGGGTCGATACTCTGCACAAGTTTTGGCACCTCGGGAGGATTCATCTCCAAGATTTGCAGGTTTCTCGTGGCACTCAAATTCCCGAAGATGAGCTTGCCGTCACTGGAAACGACGTGATTTCGCCCACTAAGTCCGGGCTGAGGCGCGATAATTGCCGGGCTATCATGGCGTTCAGCGCGATCAAAGAGTACGGAGTGATCCGAGCGATCGGTGGTCACATAGAATCGCGAGCTCTGCGGAACCGGGACAATACGAGTGGGTGGTGTGAGCGCTTCGGGAAGAATGATTCCGTCGTCCTTGGAAAGCTCTCCCGTCTTCCGATCACGCGTCAAAACCAGAAGCGGTCCCGGGGACTCTCCGCCATCGATAGCGATGTAGAGGGTTTTATCATCACCGCTGATCGCGGCGTGTTTCGCGCGCTCAAGTCCTTCGATACCAGAGAGGGTGTGGAGAAGGGCGTATTCATCTTTGTCTCTTCCCATTGTGAAAATTGCACCGGTCACGTCGTCGATAATGTAGACAAAGCCTCCCTCTGCACTCGTAAGGATAAAGCCTTTAAAGTCTTCACGGTCATCGTCGATGGGTAGACTCAACGTTTGCGAGACCTCGATTGGACCCGATGATTTTGTGCTGCAACCGTCACATCCAGTGGAGACGAGTCCCATGACACTGACAAGAAGGAACAGCCAGAGATAACTCTTTTTCATCGCGAAGGGCTCCCTTCAGGTTTGGTTAACGAGAGGGAACCAATATGCCTGCAAATGTGGGGGTTGGCAACTGCTTTGCGCTTGGAATAAAGGTTCAGGAACCGGTGTCGAGAAGCTGCATATCCACCATGCGAGCGTAGAGCCCCTCGAGCTCCATAAGCTCTTGGTGGGGGCCGGCTTCGATGATTTTTCCCCGGTCCAATACGATCACCCGGTGGGCCTGGGCGATGGTGGACAGGCGGTGGGCGATGATGACCGTGGTTCGACCCTCCATAAGACGATTGAGAGCCTCCTGGACCAGGTGCTCGCTTTCCACGTCCAGGGCGCTGGTGGCTTCATCGAGGATCAAAATGCGGGGATCTTTTAAAATCGCCCGGGCGATGGCGACGCGCTGTTTTTGACCACCACTGAGCCGAACGCCGCGCTCTCCGACCTTTGTTTCGACTCCGTCCGTAAACCCCTGTACGAACTCCCAGGCGTTGGCCGCTTCTAAGGCGGCGATGATCTCCTCGTCGGAGGCATCTTCGCGGCCGTAGCGGACGTTGTCGGCGATGGTCCCGGAGAAGAGCATCGGTTCCTGAGCGACCATTCCGATGGTGCGGCGCAACTCCTCTTCGGGGATCTCCGAGATATCGGTTCCGTCGATCCTGATCGTACCCTCGTGGGGCAGATAAAAGCGGGAGAGAAGATTAGCGATGGTGCTCTTTCCCGAGCCCGACGGGCCGACCACGGCCAGGCGCTCCCCGGCCCGAAGGCTAAAAGTGATATCCTTGAGTACCACCAGATCCGAGCGGGTGGGATAGGCGAAATGAACGCCTTCAAATTGCAGAACGCCGTCGTCGATGATCGCCTGTTCCAGAGCACCGTTATCCTGTAAACGCTCGTCGTCGATAAGGCCGAAGACCCGTTCGCCGGCGCCCACGGCCTTGGCGAAGTCGGTCCACAGTCCGCTCAATGCCCCCAGCGAAAAGACCACCACCAGGACATAGAGAATATAGGCGGTCAATTCGCCGGCGGTCATTAACCCGTCAAGTACGAGGGTGCCGCCGTACCACAGGATGATGGCGATGGTTCCATAGGCCAGAAAAGAGACTCCGCCGCCGAAAAATCCGCCCAGCAGAGCCCGGAACTTGGCAAGGTCAAAGGAGCGCTCGATGGCTTCCTCGTAGCGCTCTTCTTCCCGAGCTTCTCGCCCGAAACTTCGCACCGTTCGAATGCCGCCAATGGACTCCTCGGCAAGTGAGGTGGAGTCGGCGATGGCGTCTTGGACCTCCCGGGAGAGGCGTCGCACTTTTCGCCCGTAGCCGATCGCTATCGTCAGAACCACGGGCAATACGACGATCATCACCAGGGAGAGTCGAAAGCTGGTGATGAATAAAATGATCAACCCACCGGTGGCCTGCACACCGTAGCGAAGGGCCATCGATAAATTGGTGGTCACCGCGTTCTGAACAAGTTGGGTATCACTCGCCAATCTACTGGTAAGCTCCCCGGTGCGATTGGCATCGAAGAAGCCCATCTCCCGGCCGATGATCGCCCCGTAGAGCGCTTTTCGAAGGTCGGCCACGATCCGATCGCCGACCACGGAGAAGAGATAATGGCGAAGGCCCACAAAGAAGGACTGCAATAAAAAGAGCCCCAGCAGCACAAATCCCACCATCGTCAAATCATAGGCCGCCCCTTCGCCGAGCACGTCATCGACGACGATTCGGGCGGCCTGCGGATAGGCCAGGGCGATGCCCGAGCCGATGACCAACGAGATCGTCGCGATGAGCAGCGGCTTCCAGTGGGGCAGCGCCAGCTTGATGAGCCGCTTTAAGTAGGGCCGCCGGGCGGTCTTGGGGA
>SKNI01000004.1 GCA_007120615.1 Myxococcales bacterium
AGACGCTGAGACGCTGAGACGCTGAGACGCTGAGACGCTGAGACGCTGAGACGCTGAGACGCTGAGACGCTGAGACGCTGGGCGAATCGCGGAGAGCTGAGCGCGGAAGCACGAAAGAGCGCGCTGAACTCCGCGGTGGGCACGAAGAAACAGCCGGTTTGTGATGGGACTGAGTAGTTTTTGTCGGGCGGCGGTGATCCTCTGACCGATTGGCAATGAGCCAGAAATCGAACCAATACTGGCAATGAGCCAGAAATCGAACCAAAATCGGCAATGAGCCAGAAATCGAACCAAAATCGGCAATGAGCCAGAAATCGAACCAAAATCGATCAATCGGCACTCAACCCAAAGCCCCACCCACAAAGACCACATAGTCCACACCCAGCCCAAAACGAGCAGTTCCTTCGTGCCCACCGCGGAGTTCAGCGCGCTCTACCGAGCTTCCGCGCTCAGCCTTCCGCGCTTCGCCCTTCCGTATCTCAGCCCCTCCGCGCCTCAGCGCCTCAGCGTCTCCGCGCCCCAACGGCAACCGGTCGCTTGAAAGAGATCCAGCGCTCGATGTCGCCCAAAGAACCCATCCTCCAACAAGCGACCCATCGCCACAAAAGTTGCAGCCTGCGCCACCGACACGCCCCGCCCCAGATGAGCGCCGACGCGACGACGCCACTCTTCCCGGTCCACGGCCTCTATCAAAGCTCCACCGGCTCGCAGTCGGTCTACAAGCTGCCCCAGAGTCGTGGACCGAGGACTGGCGATATGAAAAGTTTCCACGCTATCCACCCTTCCCCGCCCACACGAGCGCGAGATCTCCGCCATAGTCGCCGCCGCAACGTCGACGGGAGTGTCATCAAACTCCAGCAGCTCCAATCCCTCACGGGGAACGGCTCCAAGCTCAATGATGCCCCGGCAAAAGAGGTCCAGAAGGTCGTCGGTAGTATCGCCGGTCAGTAGCCCGAAGCGATAAATCCACCGGGGACCCACGTCGGCCTCCCGCACCAAGACTTCAGCCTCCCATTTGGTCTGGGCGTAGCCACCGTAGACAGTCGTAGTGTCGCTCAAGTCGTCGTCCTCAGTGAGCAGGCCGCTGTTATGGTCGGTGGACACAAAGACGGAGAGTGTCGATGCGTAATGCAATTGCTTCGGTCGGCCCGCCCCGACAAATCGGAGCACCTCCCGAGTCCCGCCCACATTAACGGCGTGCAGATCGGCATAGGGAAGAGCCAGATTCACCTGCGCTCCCAGGTGATAGACCCTGTCGACCCGGCTCGCCAGATCCTCCCACCCCGCCTTGCTGAGTCCAAACCGGCGCTCCGTAAGATCTCCGCAAACCGACTGCACCCGCCCGCCAATATTTTCACCTATGCACCCGCCACCCGGCCCTCGAACCAGACAGTAGATCTCGGCCTCGGTGTGCTCCAATAACTCAGCGAGAAGACGGGAGCCCAGAAACCCGGTGGCCCCGGTCATAAAAATACAGCGCTTTCCCGACGCTTCTTCCGAAGCCAGCCACGACATCTGCCCCGACACCCGCTCCGAAGCCAACTCTGACGCAACAGTACGCGCCGACGCCCGAAGCACTTCAGCCCGCATCCCCGAGTCCCCTGCACCACCGATCCGCCCCGCCAGGTCACAGAGACGTGGAAACCTCACGACCTCCTCCGTCGTACACCCCAGCCCCGCCTCTTCCAAAAGCGCCACCATCTGCAACACCGCCAGCGAATCCCCACCGAGAGCAAAAAAGTCATCCTCCCGCCGCACCGAATCCACCCCCAGCACCTCTCTCCAGATCCTCCCCAACGCAGCCTCCTTGGGCGTCATCTCAAATCGCCCCCGAACGTCACGAACCCTCAACGGCCGCCCAGCCAACGCTTGATAATCGATCTTCCCCGTCGCCCCGACCGCCAACTCCTCCACAAACTCCCACCGCCCCGGAATCATCCATCCCGGCAAACGCTCCCCCAAATACTCCCGAAGCTCATCAACCAACCCCTCCATCCCTCCCTTGCCCTTCCTCTGCGTCTTGGCGCCCCTCCGCGTCTTGGCGATTTCCCTTGCCCTTCTTTCTCCCTCTCCCTTCTCCTCTCTCTCCCCCACCTCCACAAAAGCCACCAACACATCCCGCGACCCCACCTCCCTCTTGATCACCGCCGCCCGACCCACACTCTCATGTCTCCGCAACGCACTCTCCACCTCCTCCGGCGCGATCAACCGCCCCCCAATCTTCACCTGCCGATCGACGCGCCCCACAAATTCCAACCGCCCACCTTCGTGAGTCCGAACGACATCCCCCGTTCGATACCAGCGCCCCCCGCCGACCTCCACAAAACGCTCGGCCGTCAACCGGGGCCGATTCACATAGCCCAGAGCCAGACCCACTCCACCAATCGAGAGCTCCCCGTCACCGCCGACTTTGTACTCCACACCGCTAATCGGCGCGCCGATATAGGGCCGATCCCAGTTCTCGTCGCAGACACAGAGGCTGCTGCAAACGGTGGCCTCCGTGGGCCCGTAGCAATTGACCATCCGAACCCGTCTGGCCCACCGACGAACCGTCGATGGCGACGCCGGCTCACCGCCAAAAACAACGGTCTCGAGCGTCGCGGGAAGGCGCTCCGAATCGAGCACATCGAGGAGCACCGGGGGAAGATCGACGTGGGTAATTCTCCTCTCCGCCAGCACTTTTAACAGCCGCCGGGGCTCACGAAGAAGCGCCGAGTCCTCGATAAAAATAGAAGCTCCCGACAGAAGTGCCGTCCCCACATCCGAGATCGACGCATCGAAATCGGTGGACAATAACCACAACACCCGACTCGCCATTTTGAGCCCAAACGCGGGAATCTGCGCGTCGATGAAGTTGACGATCCCGCCGTGGCCCACAGCGACCCCCTTTGGCTCTCCCGTCGACCCCGACGTATAGATCACATAGGCCAACTCTTCGCCGTAACCTGCGCCCGCACACTCCTCGATCATCCTCTGCCGACGCCGCTCGGGCAGCTGTGGATTCACCGGCAAAAACGCCGCACCCCCGTACCAGGCGCCAAGCATGGCCACCAGATATTCAGGGGACTTCTCCACCTCGATCGCCACCACATCACCGGGACCCATTCCCCGGGCCCGCAGATCCTGTCCGTAGCGAAGCGCCTGAGCTCGCAATTCGCCGTACGTCAGCGCCAACCGGCCGCCCACATAGACCGCCGCCGCATCCGGCTGAGAAGCGACCATCTCGTCAAATCGTCTAATAAAACACTCAGTCATCGATCCGCTCATAGTCCACCAGCGCCAAACCTCTGGACCGATTGTCCACGTTCGGCGCTCCCAGACCCGCTTCTTCATCGCCAAGGTGAACGATACGAAAATCCATGCTGAACCGAGTCCGGCCGGACTCCTGTTCTCGGGTGCGATGAAAATGGGCACCCGAAAAGAGCAGGCTCTGCCCACTCTGGCAGCGAAATCCAACTTCCCGGCCCGGCTCTACTTCGCCAATCACTCCCGGATAGGTCTCTTCTTTGGAGGCGTCCTCATCCTGCCAGCCGATCCGAAGCTCCGGGCCGTCTCTCACCCAGTCTCGATAGTCGAAGATCTCGGAGTCGTTCGGGACCGCCCTGGCGAATCGCTCCGGGTAGAATACAAAGGTCTCCTCCTCCTCGAGATCATCGAGGGGAATCCACCAGGTGATCAGCGACTGCGGATGTCCATACCAGGTGTCGCGGTGGGCATAATAGACGGGCGCCGCCGCCTCGTTTTTATGGCCCTCATGGGCGATGGCCCGGATTCGTATCGGATCAAAAGCCACCTGCGCCGGGTCAAACCCCTTCTCTCTGACCAACTCACCGATCGCCCGATGAAAGTTCTCCTGCGTAAACAGCCGCCGTCGCAACTCCCCGACCCGCCGAAAAAACTGACCGTCGTCGAGCTCGTGTTGGGCCTGTCTTGGATCATCGAACTCTTTGAATACATCACGGACTTGCACCCCGGCCGCTTCCACCAAACGGAGCGATGCGTCGGTAGGCGCCAACAAAAAGAGCGCTCCCCCGTAGAGAGCCTCTCGAAGTTTTTTGTTGGACCGAGGAGTCTCCTCGCGAATATCGCTCATATTAAGATCGCTCATATTAAGATCGCTCATATTAAGATCGCTCATAACAAGGGCCTCCGTGCTCGCAAAATACAGCGGTCGCTGTCCATTTCGATGGGTTCGCCGTCCGCCCCACCATAGATCTCAACGCCTTCAAAACCGCAGCTCTCGAGCATCCCGGCGATCGAGTGCGGAAGATATAAGCGCACCCGGCTGTCGTGTTTCACGCGGTGACCGTCGGGCAAAATATACGTCCAGGTCTTGAATAACACCCCGTCTGCCGCCACCACCTCGCTCTCCCGAATCAAAGTGACCTCTCCCTCTTCCGTCTTACACCGGTCGACCTCCTGGCGCTTAAAATTTCGAAGCACACCGATGAGATTAAAGGTGTCGAGCAAAAAGATTCCCCCGGGAACAAGCGACTCGTACGCTCGCTGCACCATCTTCTGATTCTCAACGTCCGTCCCGTAGCCAAAGCTCGTCCACCAATTGATCGCCCCCTCTACGGGCTCCTCGGGCCGATATTCAAAGGCGTCGGCGGTGACGAATTCAGCGGCCAGCTCCTCGGAGTCAGCCTTCTCTCGAGCTGACTCGATATACCGACGGGCCTGATCGACGCCGAACACCTCGAATCCTCGACGGGCCAGCGGAATGCTCAGCCGGCCCGTGCCGCAGCATTGATCAAAGACAGCGGCCCCAGGCGCTAGCTCCAGCTTTGCTTCGATAAAATCCAGAGTCTCGTCGATCTCCTCAACGCTCGTACTTTCGAGGAGCACCTCCTCCACATATTCATCGTAAAACGGCTCCCACCACCTCTGCTCATCTGCGTGACTCGTCATCTGGCATCCAATTTCATCGACCGATTCAGGTAAAAAGTAGTGAGCATCATCATCCACAAAGGAGCGGTCATTTGAAGCTCAGACTCACTCATCTGAGGCCACCCGTCGAGGAGGGTCTCAATTTTGGTAGCGTCGAAGAAGGGCATCTCTTTTGCGGCCTGGCTTCGAAGAATATCCTGGACCATTGCCATGCCATCACCACCGAACAAAAGCGGCGGCGCCAGAAATGGATGTTTCTGACGCTCCACGACCGCCTTCGGCAAAAGCTCTGCCACTGCCCGACGCAAGACCCACTTCTCTACTCCATCTCGGATCTTTAACTCGACCGGCAGGTCGCTGCAGAATGAAAAGAGATGATGATCGAGAAAGGGCGTTCGCCCCTCCACGGAGTGGGCCATCTCCGTGCCATCTCCAAGCGTTCGCAGGATATAATTGGCCAGCGCCAGTCGACTCCAGAGATAGGCCGACTTCTCCAGGGGCTG
This sequence comes from Myxococcales bacterium, assembly GCA_007120615.1. Classification (GTDB taxonomy): domain Bacteria; phylum Myxococcota_A; class Bradymonadia; order Bradymonadales; family Bradymonadaceae; genus SKNI01. The sequence continues at coordinate 5,394 of SKNI01000004.1, forward strand.
TCCCTTCTGGAAGTTCTCGTCGAGCTCCAAACTCTCCAGAAGGTTGTCGAAATAGTCCACCCCACCGGAGCGCTCCAGAAGACCTTCATCCAGGGTCTGAACGACTCGCCAGCCCAGACCGGCCTTGGCTTTCAGAAAGGTCGGCACAAACCCAAGCCGCTGTTGCACGCTCTTCGTCGATAAGGCCTCCCCGGCCGGCAACATCACGCCTGCCGAAGCCTGATTTGTCTCCAATAAGTCGCGCTCCGATGAAGCTCCCCAGAGATCGCGGCGCAAATGGGGATAGCCAAGCAGCGCCTCATCGGCGCCCTCACCGCTGAGCACTACTTTGAAACCCGCATCGCCGACGGCCCGGCTCAACAAGAACTTCGCCGAAAGATGCCCGTTAATAGCGAGTCCCTCGGCCTGAAAAACGGCCTCCTCGAGATGCTCCAGCATCTGACTCTGACTCACCTCCACGGGATGAAAGTCGGCCCCGATATGCGACGCCACAGCTTCTGCGTATTCCCGCTCATCATAGGGTCCGGAGCCAAAACTGACCCCAAAACAGGCCACCGGTCTATCGCTCACCGAAGACGCCAGTGCGGCTATCGAGCTTGAGTCCAGGCCTCCGCTCAACGTGCAGGCAACCGGTACATCTGCCCGCATCCGAAGGCTGACCGACTCCTCCAGATTCTCCCGAAGACGCTCCGTGATCTCGTCGATATCCCCGGATGCTCCAGCCTCGGACCGCCCCGACCGCTCTGATAACGAGATATCCCAGTATTTCTGTGTCCGAACTGATGTCTCATTAGCCACCAGAAAATGCCCCGGTCGAAGCTGAAACACCCCCTCAAAGAGAGTTCGATCCGGCGGAGTATAATGATGATGGGCGGCATGCAAAAACGCCTCTTCGTCCCAAATGGCAGGCACTCCCAGGGCGAATAACGCCTTGGCCTCCGAAGCCAGCACCAGCTCGTCGCCGCTCTTTGTCCAGCAAAGCGGCTTCACCCCGAAGCGGTCGCGAGCGGCAAAGAGCTGCTTTTTCGTTTCGTCCCAGAGCACAAAGGCGAATTCACCGCGCAGTTCTTTAAGACACTCCACTCCAAATTCTTCATAGAGATGAACCAGAATCTCACTGTCGGACTTCGCTCGGAAAAGATGCCCCCGTCGCTCCAATCTCCGGCGAATACGCTCATCGTCATAAAACTCGCCATTTACCGCCGCGACGACCTGTCCGTCCTCGTTGGTCAACGGCTGTTGACCCCCTTCGATGTCGACGATGGAAAGTCGCACATGACCGAGAGAGACCCGCCGAGTTTCGGACATCCAGACCCCCGAGCCATCGGGACCACGGTGTTTCATGGCCTCCAACCCGGCCTCAACCCGCCTCGTTTCGATGGGCGCGCCCCCGGAGATGATCGAGAGAATCCCGCACATCAGCGCGCCCCGCCTGCTGCAGTCACTTCGGTAGAGAAGAAGTGCTTCTTCGACTCATCTCTCCACAGCCTGTCAATAACACCGGCGTACTCCGACATATGATGGGTGGCCCCGAAGAGATCGGCCACTTCGAGGCGTTCCGAAGCCAAAAGCTCGATCGCCTCATCAAACGAGCCGTAATGAGCTCCCTGAAGACGCAATTCTTTTCGAACTACCTCCCGAAACTCAATGGAAACGTCCCGCCGGGGACGGCTCTTCAATACCAGCAGCCCCCCGGGCTTCAGCGCGTCGATCATATCCGCCATCGCCCGCTCCGTTGCCCGGGTCTCGACGATAAAATCCAGACTGCACTCTTCTAATCGACCACCCTCGTCGGGATCGAATACAGCCAGATCCTCAATCCCATGAGCGCTCAAAATACGCCTGGTGAGCTCCGCGATTCGACCCCCACCGTAGATCAACCCCCGCTGCGACGGGTCAATACCGGCCTCCACCACAGCCAACGACGCCGCCACAGGTTCCACATACGCCCCTTTCTCAAATCCAAGGCTGTCGGGAATCCTGTAGATCAGGGAAGCAGGAACCACACAATATTCGGCAAAGGCACCGTCCACATCGACGCCGATCATCTTCGGTTTAAGACATCGATAGGGCGCCTCGCCAACAGAACAGGCCACACAACGCCCACAGCCTACAAATGGCGAAGCCGTGACTCGGTCCCCCACGGTCAGCTCCTCGACGTCTTCGCCCACTGCCGTGATCACGCCGGAGAACTCATGCCCGAGCACCACCGGATCGGCCGACTTCAACAGCCCCCGGGCCACATAAAGATCGGTGCGACAGATCCCGGCCCGAATCACCTGCACCTCTACGTCCGTAGAACTGCCCACTCCGGGACGTTGATGATCGATCCAGCGAACCCGACCTGATTCTTTGACGAGCGCCTTCATCTTCATGGCTCAACTGATACATCGGCCACTTCTCGAGCGTCAATATACAGGAGCGCGGACGTCTCCGTCCGCTCACAGAAAAAGCGCTTTCTTCTCCAGCGATGACAGGGATGTCATCGGCGCCAAGCTCTGCTTTGCGGTTGCGGCGAATAGCTATCAGGAATGTCCTCCGGCCGATGTGTCACATGAAGAGACGGGGATGTCCGCGCACCGACGAGGTACGCAACTTGCCAGTTTCCAGATCATTGGTTAGTGTTTACTCACTTAATATTCTACTTAATCGCTCACAACCGGAGGTTTTCATGTCAGACAAGGTCGTCATCACCTGTGCACTCAACGGAGTTCTCACCGATCCGGCTCGCCATCCCGTGCCCTATACTCCGGAGGATATGGCCACCTCCACAAAAGATGCCTACGACGCCGGAGCAGCCATCGTGCACCTTCACGTCCGAGAACAGGGAGCCGGGCGCTTCCCCTCCTGGGATCCCGACCTCGCCCAGACGATGGTGGACGCCATCAAGGAAAAATGCCCTGACATTCTCATCAACCTCACTACCGGCGTGGTCGGCCCCGATATCAGCGGCCCAAAAGCCGTTCTGGAGCGCGTAAAACCGGATATCGCAGCCATGAACTCCGGGTCGCTGAATTACCTCAAACTTCGCAGCAATGGCGACTGGGCCTGGCCTCCGATGCTCTTCGACAACACCGTCGAAAAGATCAACGCCATGCTGAAAGTCATGAACGAAAACGACATCAATCCGGAGTGCGAGTGCTTCGACACCGGCATCGTTCGCTCCCTCTCGATGTTTCGAGACAACGGTATGCTTGAGAAACCATTTACGGTCTCCTTCGTTCAAGGCGTAGCCAGCGGAATGCCCGCGCGAGCAGACCTCTTGCCGATTCTCATCGACGAGATGCCCGAAGGCGCCCCCTGGCAGTCGATCGTGATTGGCCGACAAGAGGTCTGGCCCGTCCACCGCCGCACCGCCGAGCTGGGCGGAAATCTGCGGACCGGCGTAGAAGATACGTTTTATCTACCCGATGGCGAGAAGGTCACGGGCAACGGTCCCCTCATTGAAGCGATGGCAAACACAGCCCGCGAGGTCGGCCGAGAACCGGCGACCCCGGCCGAGGCTAGAGAGATCTTATTCGGAGACTGAACGACGATCGAGCACCACGCCAATTCCATGGGCGATCAACGCCGCCGCCAGAAGAATCAACCCGGTGCGCGGCGTGGAGGTGACCAATTGTTGCGGCGCCTCGGAGAGTCCGAAATACCCCACAAGCGAGTTCTCCGTGGCCCCCCGAACGGCCTGACTCAATGGGCTGGCCATCAACAGGCCCACCACAAAGGCCGCAAAGACGGGGATCCGCAACGCCCGGAGCGAATCGGGTCCTCCCGGAACAATCAGCCGCCCGATCTCTCCCACTTTCTCGATCCTACGGCTCACGATCTGGAGCAATCGACTGAAAATCGTGAGGTTGATCACCAGCATAAAGAGAACGCCCGCAAGAAAGAGCCAGGAAAACTCCAACTCCACCAGAGGCGCCAGCCAGTCGAAGTCACTGATCACCCCCGGTGATGCCTGGACCTCGCTCAATTGTCCGGGAGCTCGTTGGGTGGTATCGGCGCGCACCGCTTCCACCAGAAGTGCATTGATATCGACTCCAGACTCCCCAGCCGCCTCGCTCAACAGCGCATCTCGCGCCGGACTTTCAGCGAGTTGTTGCAGCCACTCCTGAGCGGCCGGAGCATTGAGCGCATCTCCCGTAACCGCCGGGGGCGCCTGTGCCATGGTCGCCATATTCTGAAGGGCCGTCGACGCTTGCGGCAAGACAAAGAGTGGCCACAACACCAGCCCCCCAAAAAGGACGAATACCATGGTCAGATCCGTCCATGACTTCCTCCGTCGCACGCCCAGAATTACACCTACAAAAAGGGCGGCCAGAAAGAGCCCCATCTGAATTATCAGGTAGACATCTACCGCTTCGGCCGCTTCTTCAAAAAAGAGGTCCGGGCTCACCTGTGACCGCCTCTCCTCGGCCGTCTGTCGCCACTCTCCGGCACCCTGAGTCTCTCCCTGTGCTTCGAGAAACGCCGCCAGTCGCAGCCAGGCCGCCGCCGAACCCTCCAGGTTGGGGAATACTTCTGCCAATCGCCCGGCCAGTCGCTGCGCACTCTCCGTATCACCTGCCGCGATCGCCTGCTCCATGGCGTCGCGAAGCCAGATCAAGCCGAAGGTCATATTGATCATGGCCGTCACAAATTCAGGGCGAACCCCGCGGGCCTCGATCTTCTCCTGGGCCCGCTCAAAAGCAACCTGCGCCGAATCCCTTTGACCGCGATACTCAAGGCGCATCGAGATTCGCAAAAGATCGAGCCAGTCTGCCCCCTCAAATTCTGCGACTTCGCGGTAGGCTGCGTTGGCCTCTTCTGTCTGCCCCAACCGCTCCAGCGACTCCGCCCGATACAAGACCAGAAAGGGATTCGCCCCGTCTACCATCTCTCTTTGCTCGAGAGTCTCCAAAAAAGCGCGCTCCGATGCCTCGTCGACCTCGGGGAGCCTTCTCGTGGCGCCGGGTTCAAATAAAAGCTCCGCTCCCTCAAGCCACATTACGTCGTGGACGATCCCCATCGTCTGCGACCAATCCCAGAAGCCCCGGCCCACGTCAAAGCCCGGCACATCAGCGCCTGGCACATACCGAACCTCTTCGCCCCCGGTGCGAAACATCGGGTCCACCAGGGTGATCTTCAAGGCCTCCCCGTCCGCCTCGATCCCGGCGATCGTCGCGGGGAACCGCACCCGATCATCTACGCGCCGCCGATCGGGATTAAACCGCAAGAGATCGTGCTTCACCCCGTAATAATAGGCTCCCTGAAACTCCACCGGTCCTGCCGGCATCGCTCCACCGCGACGCTCTCGATAACGCGCCGGCTCTCCGAATAGCGTGGGATGCAGAAGTTCTACCACCACCTCCGCGCCCGCCACACAGGCCACTCCACCTTCAACGGCCACTACTTCGCAGGACGCCTGCCCATTATCCGAACCACCAGCCGATTCACTGGCCATGACCGGCGCACTCAAAAGAGCAACAAAGAGAATCCCCAGAAGAAAAGCTATCGGAGAAACTCTCAAAATGGTTCTACCTGAATCTGGGTCACGTCCACCCGGTCTTCGCCGTCATGAGCCTCGTCGGGAGTCACACTCATCCGATCGTCGCCCCGATAAAAACCGGTTCGGATCGTGTAGGTTCCCGGCGTCGAAAATCGCTCGATCTCGATTTGATGGACATCTTTGATAATATCTCCCGGAGCCCAGTGGTTGGTTGGATAGGTTCCCCCCGCCGGATCGTGGTCGCCGTGGATTCGATTCCCCGGAGTATCGATATGCATAAAGATCTCCTGCGACGACGGGATTCTTCGCAGAACCTCAAAATACATGGTGATCTCCATCTCATCGCCCCACCGATAGACAGCTCTCTCTTCCGCACTACCCCGATCGAGTTGGTATCCCAGAAACCGGATCTGGCGACTGAAGACGGGATGCTCTTCTTCCTCGTCATCCTCGCCTACCAGAAGCGGAATATAGGCATCCTCCTCCAGCTCATCGAACACGAATTCGGAGATCGGATTTTGATCGACTTCTCCCTCAAGCAATTGATTGCTCACCAGCAGGATCCCTCCTCCGCTGGCCAATACGGGGATATTTTCTTGATGAGCCCGCCGCACGGCGCTGTGGGTGACTGCTAGTCGATCTTCCGGAATCAGCGCGAAGAACCGCTCCTCTTCAGCATATTTCGCGTTGAAATCACGGCGATTCGAGATCTCACCGAGTCCGTGAATATAGAAATTCTCCCGCTGCTCGCTGATCTGATAACGAAATAATTCTTCACCATCCTCGGCCAACGCGCCGTATTGCTCCACCACCGCTCGGCTGGAGAGTCGGGAGTCCAGATCGTCGGTAAACGACAAAAAATTAGCCCCCATAAACCCGACCCCCGAGATAATAATTAGCGCAAGAAGCCCGGGCAGACGTTCCCCGTATCGGGCGATCGTCGCCAGTCCGCCATCCTCGTCGCGCCATTGCTCGCGCTCTGCCATTCGAAGCTCACCGGGCGCTCGATCCTCATCTTGCTCCTGAACCTGCTCCTGGTCGTCTTCGGAGTTCTCTTTCTTTCTCCACCGACGCCACTTCTTCTGGGTCCAACCTTTGAGCCGTTTCCCATCTCGCCAGGTAAATACCAGCCAGCTCACAAGCCCCGCAAAATAGGTCGCAAGCATCGCCACCACCGCATATTTCCAGCGGCTCAACAGATCTCCGTACTCGTAATCCTCGGGAAGCCCAAGCTCTTCTTCTCCGCCCAGGATAAATTCCACCAGGCGGGTGGGATAATTCTCCAGATCTTTGGCCAGGATCATCACCACAAAGATCGCTACGAAAGCCACCGCAAAGTATGCCATCGGGCGAAGACGAAGGGTCTTCCAGAACTCTTCATCGGAGACCATCCACCCCAGGGCGATGACAAAAGCAAAGAACGCCGGAAACGCCGTATGACCCATGGCAGCCGCCGGAGCGACCACTATAAATGCCGCCGCCGGCCACACCAGACAGAGGGTCGCCAGAGCTCGTTCCGATTCACTGCTCTTTGCTTCCGGCCGCAACTTCCAGGCCAGATACCCCAGCGCCGGCACCACAAACATAATATGGGGGAAGAGACCAAACCCCACCTGGCGCCACCACCAGGCGAAATTGCCGGCAGCCGTGACTTCTTCTCCAAAATTATGGTTCTCCAGCAGGTAATTCAGCACCGGAATTGTGGACTCCACAAGCTCCGGATCCGCCGGCACAGCTGCGTTATACGCGCTACCGAGAATCGCCAGCGGCGCAAGCCCCACCGCCAAAAACAAGACCCCTCGGAGACTACAGATCGCCTCCCCGACTCGACCCCGCCGGGAAGCGACGGAGAGCCCGACCAACAGAATCGCCGGCCCCATGAGCCACAATTTGTGAGCCACGTCCGGTCGCAGCAGGCCCTCGTCAAATCCCTTGCTCTGGCTAAAGCCCCACACCATCGCTCCCACAAAAGCGGCAGCCGTGACCCCGATCGCTACCAGATCGAGGCCTTCGTCATCTTTCTGGCCCTCAGCCACCTGCGCCACCGCCAGCGCCACCACTGCGGCGAGCACGGCGTAGACGCCGATCAAGCGCTCATCGAGCGCCACCACCGCCAGGGAAACCCCCGCCGCAACCGCCCAGGGCAATGACCACTTCTGGTCCCCGTAGACCGACTGAAAGAAGCCCATCACCGCCAATGTGCTCGCTGCCACGTAGATCAGCGGGCCCGATAAAAAGATCGACCCCAGATAAAAGATCGGTGTCGTCACCAGAACGACCGCCGTCGCCGCCGCCGCGGACTCCCCGGCGAATCGACGAGTCCACAGCGCCGCACTGCCCACAAATAACAGAGCGATGACCAGCAAAGGTATCCGCCCCCGTCTCTCCACCGATCCGATCGCGGAGGCTTCTACGACGGACTCACCGCCCACTAGCGCCGAGATCGCGTTCGTTTTAACCCAGGAGACCCCCACCGGTTCTCCTCCCAGCGTGGGCACCGCTCTGGAGTCGACGAACGAACTGACCTCCTCGGAAGCTGATTCTTCGTCTGATTCTTCTTCTTCGGTTACTTCTTCTTCGGAGTCTACGACCTCCTCCGAACTCGGTTCTTCCGGAAATTCACTCGTCAAATCGTCGGTAGCCACCCGCACCAACGCCGACTCCCAGGGCTCCCAGAACCCCGATTGAGCCGCATTAACAGTCGTCCAGATAAGAGCTACGGCCATCACTGCCGCTGCCACTATCCACCATATTCTCTGGGTGATCTCGTTCATACTTCTCTCAGCTCTCAGGCGTCGCAGATTGCGCGCCGAATCAAGTATCACAACGCTACTACCACCGGCAAATACTTCCCCGCCTCTTGACCCCGTTACGATAGTGTTGAAGAGTATGCCTATCGCGTTTTCGTACCTGCACCGTGGTCTCTGGAGGTCTCATGTTTAAGCAAAAGTTGACCAATGTGGTCAGCAACGTCGACGGCTCTATTGGCTGTCTCCTCATCGGGTTTGATGGAATCCCCATCGACACCGTCTACCGCGATGAGGAGTTGCCCCAGATGAGCGCCATCGCCGTCGAACTCAGCAACCTCCTCGATAAATTCCGACGCCTGCAGGCCTACGACGTCGGCGAGGTCAACGAGGTCAGCATCACCGCCGGCTCTATCACGGCCCTGGCAAAGGTCGTCGCCGATGAATATCTCTTGATCCTGGCCATGACCGCCGACGCCGACGTCAACCGCGGCCAGACCATGTTGCGCCTGATCTCGCCATTCGTTGAGCGAGAGATGTTATAGATCATCCCTGTCTCCTAACCACCATTTCTCGCGGCTGGTCCTCTTCAGTAGGCCCGCCGCGTTCCCTATGAGGGCTCCAGATGCTCAGCACCAAAGACTTTCGAAAAAACCTCAAAATCGAGATCGACGGCGAACCTTTCGTTATCGTGGATTGCCAGCACGTCAAACCGGGAAAAGGTGTCGCTTTCGTCAAAACTCGTATGAAGAGCCTTCTGGACGGCCACGTCATCGACGAGAACTTTCGCTCCGGCGATAAGGTCGATGCCCCCAATCTGGAGTCTCGCCAAATGCAATATCTCTACCCCGAGGATCCCCACTACGTGTTCATGGATAACAACAACTATGAACAGGTCCGCCTCAACCACGACGCCGTAGAGCCGGTTTTGCCCTACCTCAAAGACAACCTGGAAGTGGACGTACTCTTTCATAATGACAAGCCCATCAGCATCGACCTGCCTACTTTTGTGGAGCTGAAAGTAGCCCAGACCGAGCCTGGATTTGCCGGCGATACCGCCCAGGGAGCCACAAAATCGGCCACCCTGGAGACCGGACTCGAGATCGACGTTCCTCTGTACATGGAGAACGACGAATTGATTCGAGTCGATACTCGAAGTGGCGAATTCGTCGAGCGGGTCAATAAATAACACTGGATCCCGAATTCGGACATCGTCGGTGCTCTCGCTGTAGACAGCCGATAACCGCCACGATAACTTGACGCTTCCGGGGTCCCGACCTATCATTCATTACGAACTTCGCCGGACAAAAACCTCGGGTACCGAACTCGATTGAGGCTGGTTGGTTTTCGTGGCCCCGATCGTACGAAAATTTCGTTTCTTCTCTCAACGATCAGCAGGTTCAACCAGTGTCGATCAACCGCAACAAAGTTCTCAAAGCGGCCCAGAAACACATCCGCAAGAGAAATTGGGATAAAGCCCTGCGCGAGTATCTTAAACTCGTCGAAGATGACCCCACCGATATGCGTAGTCTCCTCAAATGCGGAGATCTCTACGTCAAAATCGATCAAATCCCGAATGCCCTGGAATCCTATAAAGCCGTAGCCGATCATTACGCCCAGAAGGATATGTACGAGAAGGCCATTGCCGTCTACAAGCAGGCCCAACGTCTCGATAACGAAGAAGTCGCTCTCCACCACGCCATCGGGGAATGTTATTTTCGCCTGGGCCGACTCAAGGACGCAGTGCGCTCCTTTCATCAAGCTCAGAGGATGTACAAAGAACGCGGCGACCACGACAACCAGCGCCAGATGCTGGAGCATATGGTCCGCATCGACCCCGAAGACG
>SKNI01000449.1 GCA_007120615.1 Myxococcales bacterium
ATATGAGCGTGCGTTTGCCAGATGGCTGTGAGCTCCCAGCCCCGATCGTCGATGGCTTTTAGGAGATCTTTTGTATCTCCCCCGGCGTCGATGATCACCGCCTGCTTGGTTTTTTCGCAGCCGATGACGTAGATCGTTGTATGAATCGGTCCCACCACCCAGGATAAGACGGTGAGATTGTCTCGCTCGATTTTCATAGTTCTCTCCAATGAATTTTCATTTCCTTCTCGTTTTACGACGCGACCATGACACAGAGCTCTGATTCTCGCCAGATCATCGAAGTCGACCGCACTCGGGAAGCCGCTCGAGAAGCATCGCTTAAGACGCTCTCCAAGACTCCGCGCCGCGACCCGGCCCGTCGATATATCGCGGTGGCCGGAAATATCGGCGCCGGCAAAAGTTCGCTGGTCGAGTTTCTATGCCAGCGCTACGATATCAAACCCTTCTTTGAGCCCAACGAGGAAAACCCCTACCTGGCGGACTTCTACGACGATATGGAGAAGTGGAGCTTCGCGAGTCAGATCTACTTTCTCACTGCCAAATTTCGCCTCCACCTCGAGCTCGACGCCACCCACCAGAACGTCATTCAAGATCGGACCATCTGGGAGGACGCCGAGATCTTTGCAGAGAATCTCTACCTCAAAGGTCTGATGGACGAGCGCGACTATGAGACCTACCGAAAGCTCTATGAGTCGGTGCGCACTCAGATCCAACCACCGGATCTAATGATTTATTTGCGCTGCCCCATCAAAGCGGTGCGAAAACGAATCCGGATGCGGGGGCGAGATATGGAGAAGAATATCCCCATCGCCTATATTCGCAGGCTCCATAAACTCTATGAGGACTGGATCGCCTCCTATGCGCTCTCTCCGCTTGTGATTATCCCGAGTAATAACCTCGATTACGTCACCGACCTGGTAGACTGCCACGATATTTTGACGGCCATCGAGAAGTATCTATAGCGTTCTTCCCCTCTCTCCCTCTCTCGGTTGAATTTGCATTTTTGCGTACAATCCTCTACAAATTGCGCCGTTCCCAATGACTACTTGATCGAGATAAAAATGATTCCCATGTCCCTGTCCAGCTCCCTTCGCCCATTTGTACTTCTGGCAACCCTGACGCTTCTGATCGCAGCTTCTGGCTGTGGTGAAGAGACCGAAGCCGGCGACGAGCATGGCGTGTTGGTCGATGAACTCGATGAGTTCGGAAAACCAACTCTGGGGACGACGGGATGGGAAGAGCCGGCAGGGAAATCCGACGCCATGCAGGGTCGGCCGGGATTGCCGGTGAGCGTCGATGACTCTTCGACGGCGGTGTGGGAGATCAAAAACCAGTGGGCCGACCGAGATACCCCGGCGGCCCGAGAAGCCGGAATGGCCTGGCCCGAAGATAGCGGCCTGAGTTGGGAAGAGAAGTTTCACAAATGGGTGGAGTCCTTGCCCCGCACCGAGCGGCCGGGAAGCGGCGAGACCTTTATGCTGACGACTCCTCACGGAGTGGAGCTTCCGGCGCCGTCGTTGGAATGTGCCGAAGTGGCCATGTTTTTGCGGGTCGCCTTCGCCAGCTGGTACGGACTCCCCTATTTTACGGAAGCCACCGACGGCAACGGCAATCGACTCTATTTTGGACACTTCGGGATTCGAACCGCCCAGGGCCGCTACGGTCGAATGGCGAACTTCAAAACCCAATACCAGGATCACTCCGACCGGGCCGAGGCGATCATGGCCGGAGACGCCCGCTGGCCGACGGACACCAACCTGGCCGGTCGTAGCATCCCGGGCAACTCCGCCGATGCCCAGCCCATGATCGGCGAAGGTGCTCACTCCGGGGCCTATTTTGATCGGGTCTTTCTCAACAAACGAGTGGGCTATTTTCTGCTTATGCAGCTGACCTATTTTGGCTCCATCAACCTGGCCGACCCCGTCAATACCTATAACGTCACCCCCGAAGGCCTTCGACCGGGAGATACTGTGTTGCACCGCTGGCAGTCCACCGGAATTGGCCACGTTATGGTAGTGATGCGCGCCGATAAATTCGCCACCGATTCCTCCATTCAGATGGAAGCCCAGCTCGCCTCCGGCTCGATGCCCCGTCGCCAACCGCTGTGGGAGAACCCGGCCACGGCAAAGCGCAATTTGACCAGTTCAAACGCCGGTGGGCCCGATACGGTTCAATTTAACGGCGGAGTGAAACGCTGGCGGACCCCCGTGGAAGTCAACGGTCGCTGGACGAATGTAGTCCCCAGCTTTCTTGCCGATGAATACCTGCCAGCTACCGCCCGTACCCGACTTGCGGAGAGACCGCAGCGATTTGACGACATCCTCACCGAGTTGGAGCCCGAAGAGATGCTCGGTGCCCTGGAGGGGATCGTCGAAGGGCAGCGCGCCCATCTTCGAAATTATCCGGCCAGTTGCGCCGCTCGCAGCCGCCGTGAAGACGCCTTCAACGACCTCTACGAACTGGGCGAAGATCTGGGCATGACCCGCCTTGAGGTGGACGAGCGATTTCGAACCCTGGAGGATTACGTCTTCGCCGAGTTGATCTACGGCCAATCTAAGACCTGCTGCTGGAACTCATCGACTAACGAGATGTATCAACTGGCCATGGACCTCAACCGACAGCTCATCGAGGACACCCCCGATGCCTGCCCCGATCTGGTGGTCTTTAAGAATCGCGACGATGAATCCGACGGCTTTGAGGTCTTCCGAGACTTCGCTCGAAGTGTCGACAAAGAGCACCTCTGGGTGGAGTGGAGCGCCGACGAAAATTGCCCACAGGCCAATACCCCGCAAGACACCCAGGTCGGCCATCAGTGGACTCCCTGGTGTGAATTCGGCGGAGTTGACGAGCCCGACGACGGCGGTGAGCAAGGTGATATGACCACCGCCTCGGCGACCAACCAGGAAGAGTTGGCCATCCCCGACAACGATCCCGAAGGCGTCACCAGCGCAGTGGAGATCGACGCGACCGGAGTGGTCGACGCGGTGCGAATCGACGTCGATATCACCCATACCTGGCGAGGAGATATTCGACTCTATCTTATCCACGACGGTGTTACGATTGAGGCCTATCGAGGCTCCGGTTCGGAAGATGACGTCGTCTTATCGGGTCACGTCGTCGAGGGATTCGAAGGCGAAAGCGCTTCGGGAACCTGGGAGCTTCTGGTCGTGGACACCATGGCTCAAGATCTCGGCCAGCTCAACGAGTGGACTCTTCACCTCGACCTAAACTAATGGAGTCCTTCGGCAATACGTCACCACTCTCGACGGTGCTGAACGACGCTGGCTGCGTTGCGCTTCCTCGACGATTAGCCCGGCATACGACATGACCTGGTGGCTCGAAGCATTTGCCGCCGCCACGCCCATCGTGGTGATTCTGGTGGCCATGGTCTTCTTTAAGAAGTCCGCAGCGCTGGCCGGCAGCATCGGCTTTGTGGTGACCGCAGCGCTGGTCACCCTGGTCTTCGGATTTCCCACGCTCGCCGAAACCATGGCCGAATCCATGGCCGAGACGGGCATAGCGGCGGATTCCTTCGCTGTATTATGGCGAGGAATGGTCGGGTCGGTGAGCGAGGCCGGTTTCACGGCCGCTACGATCCTTTGGATCATCTTCGGGGCCCTCTGTCTACACCAATTGCAGATGATCACCGGCGCCATCGAATCGCTGCGAGAGGCCATCGGCGCCCTCTCTGACGATCCGCGAGTGGTCGCCATTTTGATCGCCTGGTTTTTTACGCTCTTCATCGAGGGGGCCGCCGGATTTGGCACTCCCATCGCCCTGGCCGCTCCCTTTCTGGTGGGATTTGGATTTCGCCCCCTGGAGGCAGTGACCATCGCTCTTGTGGGACATTCCGTGGGAGTCTCCTTCGGAGCGGTGGGGACGCCGGTGATGCCGCAGATCGCGGTCACCGAATTTACGGGCCCCGAGATCGCCCGGGTCACCGGCGAATTTCACGCCGTCCTGGGGGCGATCATGCTGGCCATCGTCCTGGTCATCGTCACCCGGAGAGCCCGAAAAGAGGGCAAAGAATTGGCCCGAATCGGTGGCTGGTTTGCCCTGGCAGCGGCCAGTTTTCTGGTCCCCATGTGGGCGATCTCACGTTGGGTCGGCCCGGAGCTTCCCACCATGGGCGGTGCGGTCATCGGCGCCATCATCTTTATCGGGGCCCTGCGGCTTCAGGGAGGCACCCCTCAGAAAAATGCCCCTCAGAAAAATGCCTCGCAAAACGATACCAACGAGACAAGTACAAGCGACGGCCCCTCATTGCTTCAGGCCGTCTCCCCCTATGCGGTGGTCATCGGCCTGATTCTCTTTACCCGCCTGATCCCCCCGGTGCAGAGCGCCCTCCAGAGCGTGGAGTGGAGCTGGCAATTCTTCGGTATTTTCAGCGGTAGTTTTGCACCCCTTTATCATCCGGGCACCATTTTGGTGCTAGGATTTTTGATGGGCGGGCTCTTCCAGGGCGCCACAAAAGCACAGCTCAAAGAAGCACTCCAAAAAGCGCTGAAAATGCTCGTTCCCGTTACCATCGCCCTGGTCGCTATGCTCGCCATCTCCCGCCTGATGGTCCACGGACA
>SKNI01000393.1 GCA_007120615.1 Myxococcales bacterium
ATCTTGGTAAAATCGGCATCCGAGACGATCCCTTTGGAAGTTTCATGGTCTCCAATTGCGCCCCCTTTGACATCAAACTCGGTTTTGCGCCGCTGGTCCCGTCGAGCCGCACTCCCATGGTGGTATTGCCCGGAGTCATCGAGGATCACGCCTTTGTTTACGACGGCGAAGTGGTCGTCAAAAAAGGCTGTCAGATCGCCTTTACCTGCGACCACCGATGCTTCGACGGACTTCAGATCGGACAATTCGTCCGGGCCATTCGAGACCGCCTCAACAATCCCAGGGATTATTATCCGCCGCCGGAGACGTTTCGATCCACGGCCGGCGGGCATCAAGACCGCACGCCACCTACTCCCGAGTCTTCCTCGTCCACGCCGGTGGGCTAGACTCATCAGATTTGCGGCCACAGGGTCTCGAACTTTATGAGATTTCCCCAACTTTTCATCGCAGCACTTCTGGCCACAGCGGCGCTCTTGTCGGCCTGCTCCTCGGACGACAACGGCGACGACCTCACCGATCTGGACGCCGGAGAAGACACCTCCGACGCCACCGAAATCACCACCATCTGCGAAGCCGGGGAGAGCCGCTGCGACGGAGTAGATAATGTCGAGGTCTGCTCCGACGATGGACAGGAATGGGAGCAGAGCCCTTGCTCCTCTGGAGAGCGCTGCAATCAAGCCACCGGCCGGTGCACCGAACAGATCTGCAGCCCCGGACAATTCGACCAGTGCACGGACGACGGAAAGCAGCGCTACTGCGACGTCACCGGCACCAGCTGGGTGGAAGACGACTGCCCCGGCGGCGCAACCTGCACCGACGGAGCCGGCCCCGATCCCGAATGCCAGGCAGAGACCACCCGCTGCATCGCTCGCGACACCATCGAGACCTGCAACGCCGCCGGCGCCTACTCCCCCTCCACCATTTGCCCCTCGGGCACCGAGTGTTTCGACGGCGAGTGCGAGGAGTTATGCGAGATCTCTACCAAGGTCTCCAGCTATATGGGCTGCGAATATTGGTCCGTCGACCTCGATAACTTCGAAGACGCCTTAAGCCAGCCCCACGCCATCATTCTCACCAATCCCAACGACGAATTGGACGCCACCATTCGGCTCTTTGAGGGATTCACCGATCGGCAATTATTGGAGGATTCCAACGGCGATCCCATCGACGGCACCATCCCCCCGGGAGAGGCCCGAATTTACTCGATTCCCGTGGGCTACGATCACTCGGGGACTCGAAAATTTCAGGACAAAGCCATCCGCGTCACAAGCTCCATTCCCGTGGTGGCTCACCAATTCAACCCCTTGAATAACGTCGACGTCTACTCCAACGACGGCACGCTACTACTTCCCACCAACTCCGTGGGCACCGAATATTGGGGAATGAGCTGGTATCACCGCGGCGGCGGGGTGCGAATCCGGGGCTATCTGACCATCGTCAACTCCTCGGGCTCCACCAACGAGGTCACCGTTCGGCCTTCAGCGGAGGTGGTCTCGGGGCCGAATATTCCCACCATCAGCGCCGGCGAAGAGCGGGTCTTCTCTCTTGAGCCCGGCGAGTCGTTGAACCTGTCGACCTCGGGCGTGGAGTTGAGCGATGCCGAAAGCCACGGATGCTTAAGCGACGCCGAGGGACAGCCCGAAAACGTCTCGCCATGCCCCGACCTCACGGGCACCCACATTAAGGCCGAATTCCCCATCACCGTCTTCGGCGGCCATCAATGCGGAAACGTCCTCCTCGGCGTCGATCGCTGCGATCATATCGAGTCCATCTTGCTCCCCGTAGAGGCCTGGGGCACAAGCCACGTGGGCTCCAAATTCTTTCCCCGCGCCGAAGGCTCACTTCCAGAGCCCGACTTCTTCCGGGTGATGGCAGCCGAGGACAACACTCGCCTACAGACCGACCCGCCCATCGAGGGCATCCACGAGCGCCGCCTCGACGCCGGAGAGTGGGTTCAATTTCCCGCTCGTCAGCATTTTGAAATCGCCGCCGAAAAGCCCATTCAGATGGCCCAATATATGGTGGGCGCAAACTGGCAGGGCATCCCCCGAATCTGCGACGAGGGCATCGACGCCTGGAACCCCACAGGGATCGGAGATCCGGCCATGGCCATCGCCGTGCCCAACGACCAATTTCGAGACAATTATATCGTTCACTCCCCCCAGAATTACCGCGACGACTACCTCAACGTCATCGTCCCCACCGGCTACGACGTGACCCTCGACGGCGAAACCATCGCCCCCTCAAAGTGGGTCCCCGTGGGAACCAGAAACCGCTACGAGGTCGCCACCATCAAAGTAGACGCCGGCTTTCACACCCTGGAGAGCGATGTCCCCTTCGGCGTTGTCGGCTACGGCTACGACTGCCACGTCTCCTACGCCTCTCCCGGGGGGCTCGATCTGGAGCCCATCGAATAAGGCCCTCGCTACCGACCGATGGGCGCTTAGCTTTAGTCTCTAGAAAAGTAAGTCTAGACCAATCATCATCCCGGGGGGGAAGCCGTGGTCAATGCTCTCATTCGTCTCATCATCGCCGCCATTGCCCTATCACTGTGCGCTGGCCTGCTCGGTTGTGCCAGCAGCCCCGAGGCTTCCCAGAACCGCGCCGTGACCACCGACCGGGCTCAAGACCGGGTCTCTATCTGCGATGAAGACTGCATCCAACCGCCGCTACTCAAGGCCGAACTGCTGCCTCATTTGATGCTCCACCAGGCCCGAATCCTCTCTCGGGAGGACTATAAGAAAAAGATCCCACCCCTGGTCCGAGATGTGGCCTACGGACCCAAACCGGACGGACCCCTTCGCGATGGCGAGCCCCTCTTCGACCACGACCAGACCCCCTATGATGGCGCTCTGAACTGGCATCTCATCGAATACGACGAAGTGGTCACCGAAGGCGTCGAGGACCGAGCCTTTCGAAATCGCGAGGTCTCCGGAGCCCATTGTTTCTTCGCCCGACAGCCCAACCGCCACACCTCCATCTTTGCCCTGCTCGTGGTTCATCACCCGGACCGAGGAGATCTCCTCTATATCGGAGGTCCCGATCACAATGAGAACCGCCTCGATACCGTTCCCCTGACCGACCATCACAAAAGCCCCCTTCGGGTTCACCGGGAACACATCTACTGCGCCTTTCGAGACGACCAGAACGACGTGGGAGCCCTGATCGTGCCCTTTGAATACGAAGACGTGGAGGCGCCCTCCAACGGCCCTCACTTTGCTGTCTTTCACATCGTGACCTCTACACAGAAGCGGCCCACCGGAAAAACCCAGACCATCGAGCGGTCCCGAACCCGCGGCGGCCACGCCGAGAAGGTCCAGGTCCCCGTCCTCAAATACGGCGACCCCGTGGTCGAACTACTGGGCAGCTACACCTCGCTCTACGACGCCGTAGCTGCCGCCGAGGAGTCCATCCCCAAAGGCCGCTTCCGCCTGCGTCGAGACTTCATCTACCCTCGAATGCCCTACCTCTCCTACCTCGATGGAAAAGCCGAGGAGTTCTGCCCGGTACACACCGAGTGCCGAACGCCCCCGGCAAATCTAGACGTCGACGTGCGCGCTACCTTTGCTCCCGAAGAGCGCGAGGAGTTGGAGGAAGAGGCTGAAGATGCCGAAGACGGTGAAGCGCACGAAGAGCTTCAAGAGGTAAGCGACTAAGGAGCGCAAGATTCACCGCCGAAGGTGCTCGCTTCCCCAACAGCGAATTCGACCGTCTACGGTGATTCCACAGGCCCCCTGTGAACTGACCCTGATGGACACGAATCTCTCATCAGGCGGCGGTTCGATATCGATCTCTTCCTCTTCTTCCCCTAATCCACCGAGTCCATCGTCCCTGTCCGGTTCTTCATCGACCGGCTCGTCTTCCGACTCTTCAAATCCCTCAAACTCTCCGCAAATCACCTCTCCATTTTCTCTGAGGCCGCAGACGAAGTTTCCACCACTGGAAACCGATACGAAGATACCCGGCGGACTCCACACCTCTCTATCCTCGCCATCGGTGACATCCCGACAGGTGAGTTCACCCTCAACACTCACACCGCAGAGCACAATTTGTACCCCCTCCTCCCGGAGAATGATGGAAAAAGAGACCTTCTTGAATTTTCCAGCCGGGGGTTGGATTTCCGGAGTGGAACACATTATCTCACCACTCATTTCCACTGCACACCAATACCGACTGACGACCGATACGTGAAGAAATGAACGGTCAAAGACCTCAACCTCGTCACCAGTCCAGCATACAAGAGCATCGTCGTCACGGATCCCACAAGCCGTATGGCTACCAATATCGAGGAACTTCAATTTCAGATCTGGAGGCA
This sequence comes from Myxococcales bacterium, assembly GCA_007120615.1. Lineage (GTDB taxonomy): Bacteria > Myxococcota_A > Bradymonadia > Bradymonadales > Bradymonadaceae > SKNI01. Next base: position 4,316 of record SKNI01000393.1, read on the forward strand.
CATGTGCTTGCTCAGAATGTCCCCAACACGAAGAAGTTCCGTCCTCCCTTAACCCGCACCCCCCTGAAAGTCCGGTACTCATATCTACAAAACCATCTTCACGAGGCATTTCTTCCGGTCTCATCTCGCACTCGAGATACCCCTTCGCGGTGACGGCACAAGCAACTCTACCTCTCATATCGAGTGCCACATAACGCTCCTCCGACGTACAGGCTCCCTGCCAGCAAATCCGATCGTCCTGACACGACGAATCC
>SKNI01000501.1 GCA_007120615.1 Myxococcales bacterium
ATCGATAAAGCCCATGTCGAGCATCCGGTCCGCCTCGTCGAGCACCAGGGTCTCCACGGCGGAGAGGTCGAGCTTCTCGCGGCGAATATGGTCCAGGACCCGACCGGGCGTCCCCACGACAATATCGACGCCGTGGCGCAATGATTCGCGCTGGCGGCTGCTGGATGCTCCTCCCGTGATGGTGACCACGTTGGTATTGGGCAGAGGCCTGGCGAGCCTGCGGATTTCAGCGGCGACCTGGGCGGCCAACTCACGGGTGGGGCATAAAACGAGCGCTCCGGGAATCTCGCCGGCGGGCTCGATCTTCTGAAGTAAGGCAAGGCCAAAGGCGGCGGTCTTTCCGGTTCCCGTGCTGGCCTGACCGATGACGTCCTTGCCCTCCAGCATCACCGGAAGGGCCCGGGCCTGAATCGCGGTCATCTCCACGTAGCCCAGTCGGTCGAGGTTTTCGAGCCAGGAGGGGCTCAGGCCGAGTTCTTCGAAAGATTTTTTAGTCATGGTAGACGCTCGCGTGTAGCAGGAGGTTTGACCCTCCTGCTACCGCACTATCCTGTGATGTTGAAGCGTCATCGATAAGATAAACTACGGACATGCGCCATAACCGGTTCCGAAGAAGGTATCGTTTAATGAGGTAATGTCGATTGTGTTGCCATCGTTGGTGACGTCGATTGTGGCGACCTCCCAGAATTCTCCGCAGGCAATGGTGCGGAACTCTTCGAACTCTAAGAATCCATTGAAATAAATCCTCACACGAGCTTCCTCAGGCCCATATCCATTGTCGGTCCAATGATGAACGCCGACACGGAAATCCTGGCCATCAAAGAGCACATCCTGGTTAATATTCTCTGGGGCGTCTCCGACTTCATCATCGATATCGAGATAAGGGTCGTTGTCCGGATCGCCGTCGGGTGAACCTAAAGGATCTCCTCCCCAGTCTGGATTGGGCGTGCAGAACCACACGGAGTCTGCGTTCCCGCCACACCCGGACTGACCAGGTGGTCCGATATAATAGCTAAACCAAGAGCCACCGGGCGCCCGATAATGCAGATCCAGGTCGATGACTTCTCCAGGCGCAGGATCCCAGGTCAATTCGATATGCAAACCGTCGCCCGGAGTGATCGTCAGGGTCATGCAAGACTCTCCCGAGGTACATTCATCAGGATTTGTGACCGTCAAACAGATCTCGTACTCTCCGGCCACATCGGCCAGAATCGTGGGGCTCTCGGCGGTGGTACTGCTGAGGTTTGCCGAGCTTCCATCCGGCCTGCTATCGATTCGCCATTCGTAGCTGAGGTCTTGATCGTTGGGGTCCGAAGAGCCGCTTCCGTCGAGGGTGACCGGGGTATTGGGCAATACGTCCTGATCGGGTCCGGCGTCAGCGGTGGGGGTTCCATCGTCACAGGGGTCACAGGTGAAGATGGCGATGCATTCGCCGCCCGCTTCGTCACAGACGCCGTCGTAGCATTCTTGGTCGAGCGCGGAGCAATCCCGGGGATCACCCACACAGATTCCGTCCTCACAGACCTCGTTTACCGAACAATAGACTCCGGTATCACATTCGGTCTGGTCGGCCACATTGGTGAGTTCGCAACTGGAGAGTGCTTCATCGCAATAGCCGACCTGGCACAACTCATCGAGGTGAGCACAGCTTCGGTCTTCCCCTTCACAGGAGCCGTCTGCGGTGCAGAGAGTGTTGACCGTGCAATAAAGGCCGTCATCGCAAGTCCCGCCGATATTGGTCGGTTCGGCCACGCAGGTCTGGGCAGATTCGTCACAGACGCCTTCGTTGCACTGGTCGCCCTCACCGGAGCAGTCCCGGGCTTGTCCCTCACAGGTTCCGTCAACCGAACAGGTGGTATTGACCGTGCAATAGAGTTCGTCATCGCAGGAATCCCCGATATTGGTGGGCTCAGCCACACAGCTATCGGCGGACTCGTCACAGATGCCTTCATTGCATTGGTCGTCTTCGCCGGAGCAGTCTCTGGCCTGGCCTTCACAGGTTCCACCGATGGTGCAGGTGGTATTGACGGTGCAGAAGAGCTCGTCGTCGCAGGAATCCCCGATATTGGTGGGCTCAGCCACGCAGCTGTCGGCGGATTCATCGCAGATGCCTTCATTACCCTGGTCATCTTCGCCGGAGCAGTCTCGGGGCTGGCCTTCACAGGTTCCGCCGATGGTGCAGGTGTTGTTGACGGTGCAGAAGAGCTCATCGTCGCAGGATTCCCCGATATTAATGGGGTCGGCTACGCAACTTTCAGCAGCCTCGTCGCAGACGCCCTCGTTGCACTGGTCGCCTTCGCCGGAGCAGTCCCGGGCCTGGCCTTCGCAGGTTCCAGACGCCGAGCAGGTGGTGTTGACGGTGCAGAAGAGGTCATCGTCACAGGAATCCCCGATATTGATGGGAGCGGCCACACAGGCGCCGGCCGCTTCGTCGCAGATGCCCACGTTGCACTGGTCATCGAGGTCGGAGCAGTCTCTGGGAATGCCTTCGCAGCCACCGTCATCGGTACAAATCGTACCGACCGTGCAGAAGAGTTCATCGTCACAGGTCTGACCGATATTGACGGGGTCGGCCACGCAGCCGCCAACGGATTCGTCGCAGATGCCCTCGTTGCACTGGTCATCGTCGCCGGAGCAATCCCGAGGCTGGCCTTCACAGGTTCCCGAAGCTGAGCAGGTGTTATTGACCGTGCAGGCGAGTCCGTCATCGCAGGTCTGACCGATATTGGTGGGTTCGGCTACGCAACTTCCGGCAGCCTCGTCGCAGATGCCTTCGTTGCACTGGTCGTCCTCGCCGGAGCAGTCCCGGGGCTGACCTTCACAGGTTCCAGACGCCGAGCAGGTGGTGTTGACCGTGCAGAAGAGGTCGTCGTCGCAGGACTCTCCTGTGTTGATCGGCACGGCCACACAGGCGCCGGCAGCTTCGTCGCAGATGCCCACGTTACACTGGTCATCGAGCGAAGAGCAGTCTCTCGGAGTACCTTCGCAGCTCCCTTCTTCGGTACAGAGCGAGCCGACCACGCAGAATAGGTCCTCGTTGCAAGACTGACCGATGTTGATGGGTTCGCCCACGCAACCTCCGGCTTCCTCGTCGCAGACTCCGTCGATGCACTCCTGGCCTCCGGCAGCAGAGCAGTCTAAGGGCTCCCCTTCGCAGGTCCCTTCGATGGTGCAGGTGGTGTTGATGGTACAGGCCAGCTCGTCGTCGCAGTCTTCTCCGATATTGAATGGCTCCGGCTCGCAGGCCTGAGCCTCTTCGTTGCAGACGCCCTCATTGCACTGGTCGCCGGCAGCGGAGCAATCCGTGGGCTCGCCCTCACAGGTTCCCTCTTCGGTGCAGGTGGTGTTGGCGGTGCAGAAGAGGTCGTCCTCGCAGGACTCTCCGAGATGGGCCGGTTCGGTGACGCAGGCCTGGGCTTCGGAGTCGCAGACGCCCACGTTGCACTGGTCATCGAGGTCGGAGCAGTCTCGGGGGACCGTCTCACAGACGCCGTCGGAGCAGCTCCCGGCGACGGTGCAGAAGTCCCCGTCATCGCAGGCCGTGCCGTCTTCTACCATCTCCTGCTCACACTCTCCCTCTTTGTCGTCGGTACAGACGCCGAGATAACAGGGCTCGTCGAGATAGGAGCAGCCTCCTTCGATTTCCTCTACGACGCAGGCTCCTTCGACGCAGGTGGCGGTCTCTGTGCATCGGGAGGCGACCTGGCACATATCTTCGTGCTCTCCGTCATCTACGGCGCCGGAGCAGCTATTGTCGAGCCCGTCGCATTGCTCGGGGCGAGGCTGAACGCCGCCCTGACAGGGGCCCCATTCGCCGTCGTAGCAACCCTGTGCTCCGAATCGACATTCTCCCACGTCTGTTCCACACTGACGGTAGGTGCCCTCTTGCTCTTCGGTGCACTCTCCCTCCAGAATTCCAGCGTCTCCCTCGTCAACTGGTCCGGTGTCCTGGCCGACGTCTTCGACGACACCAACGTCATCACCGAACTCACCGCCGCCCACCTCATCGCAGCCGCCGCAACCGGTCCAGAAAATGAAAAAGCCTCCGATCAGGAGACAATAGCGCAGGGATCGAATTGTTATCATTACAAGCTCAGTTCAGAAATGGAGAGAAATAGCCGTTTATTAAAGGCACGTTACAAGTCTTACAGAAGTTGACGCCCTGCGTCAAATCTTCTCATCCCAATCCGAACCGATTCATTTTATTCAACAATCCCTGCCGCGAAAGCCCAAGCGCCTCCGCCGTTTTGGTGCGATTTCCATGAAGCCGGTCCAGGGCTTTTTCGATCTCCCGGCGCTCCAGAGCTTCTACTTTCTGCTGTAGGGGAGCGTCGTCATCTACGGCGTTCGGCCGCAGGCCGCGGGAGAACGCAAAATCGTCCGCCTCCAACACCGGCAACTGGCTCATGACGCTTGCTCGTTGCATCTCATGGCGAAGCTCTCGCAGATTCCCCGGCCAGGAGTGTGCCAGAAGGGCGGAGGTGGCCGACTCCGAGAGCCTGCGGGCGTTTCCGTCGGCGCAGAGCGTGGCTGCTTTATTCAAAAAGTGGGTCGCCAAAATGGGAATGTCGCCGGGTCGATCGCGCAGAGGGGGCAGGTGAATCTGGGCGCCCTTGATTCGCCAGTAGAGGTCCTCTCGGAATTCGCCATCTTGTTGAAGTTTCAACAGATCTCGATTGGTGGCGCTGATGATCCGGACGTCCACATGAAGAGAGCGGTCCGCTCCCACCGGTAAGATCTCCCCGTTTTCCAAGGTTCGGAGCAATTTTACCTGCAGGTGGGGTGGCATATCGCCGATCTCGTCGAGAAAGATGGTGCCGCCGTCGGCCTCGGCGAATAAGCCCGGCTTGTCGCGGACAGCACCGGTGAACGCTCCTTTGACGTGTCCGAAGAGAGCGGATTCCAATAGATTATCGGGCAGGGCTCCGCAGTTGACGGCGACGATGGGTTTGTCTCTGCGGTCCGATAATTCATGGACCGCCCGGGCCATCAACTCCTTTCCGGTGCCGTTTTCCCCGGTGACCAGAACGGGGAGTTCCGTGGGAGCTACCCGCTCGGCGATCTCCAGAGAGCGCAGAAACGAGGGGCTCTGACCGATCATGGCTCGGTCGGGCTGGGCGTGGGTCAACGAGGTTTGCAGATCTTCGACCTGGCGCTCCAATTTCAGCCGTGCCAGGGCCCGCTCCACGACTACGAGGACCACGTCGGGGTCCACAGGTTTGGTCAAAAAATCGTAGGCTCCCTCCCGCACGGCGCGAAGCATAAAGCGCGTATCACCGGCGCCGGAGACCACGATGACCTTGGCCTCGGGTCTGAGATCTACGAATTCGGCAAGTTGTTCCAGTCCGGCCTGAACGCTGCCGTCGGGGGGGAGCATCAGGTCCAGAAGAACCACGCCGCAGCCGGACTCCAAAAAAGCCTCCCGGGCGGAGGGCCTGTCGTCGGCTTCCACCACTTCCAGACCTTCGCCGCGCAGCAGACTGGTATAGACCTTTCGAAACGCCCGATCATCGTCGACGAGTAAAATAGGGGCTTTTTTGCTCATGCGGGCTCCTCCTGGGAGACTCTTTTTTGTTGGGCGTCTTCTCTGGCCGCCGTGGCAGCGCCCAGAATATTCTGGTGGATGGGCAACTCGATCAGGAACCTGGCACCGTTCAACTTCGGGGATCGATCGGCGCAAATCGTGCCATTGTGGCGCTCCACAATCCCCGATGCGATGGCCAGGCCGAGCCCGGTTCCGTGACTCTTTCCCTCTCGTTTTCGCCCGGTGACAAAGGGGTCAAAGAGTCTGGCCGCCAGGGCTTCGTCAATACCGGGTCCGCTATCTTCGATGCCAATTCGAATCGTTCGGGCATCCAACTTTTCGGCATCGATGTGAATCGTTTTCGTCTCGCTATCTTCCAGTGCGAAGAGGGCGTTTTCAAAGAGAATCACAAAGATCTGTAGAATCTGGGCCTGGTCGGCTTCGATGGTCAGATCCTCGGGCTCAATTGTGCAGTTCCAGACCACATCGGGAGGAAGCTCCTCTCCCAGCCCCGAGGTGGCCGAGGAAATCGCCAGCTCCACGGTATCGGCGAGTCGGACCATGCGAAGCTCCAGGGGGCGGGGGCGGCCGTAGTTGAGGAGTTCGTCGAGAAACTCACTGGCTCGAGAGATCTGATCTCGCATCTCCTGCAGGGTTTCTTCGTCGGCACCCTGTCGTTGCAGAATCGAGAGGTAGGCCGAGATCACGCCCAGGGGATTTCGCACTTCATGAGCGATGGCCGAGGTGAAGGTGCCGAGCTCGGCCAGTCGCTCGGCCTGATGGGCGCGCTCCTCCTGGTCGGCCAGCGCCTCAGCAAGATCGGAGACGTGGGCTTTCTGGCCCGATATTCGTCGTCCGATCATCTCTTGAAAATGCTGTCGGACCGGTTCAAAGGCCAGAGCTGCCATACAGAATAAGAAGAGCGCTCCGATTCCGTATTCTCGTAAAAATGGTTCTGCTGTATCCGACAAAAATACGAGGGCTCCGAATAAAAACCCTGCCGATAAAAGGGCGGCCAGCGCCGAATAGAGAAGGCTGCGCTCGAAGAGGCGTTTGTCAGCCGAGCCCTGCATGGATTGAACGAGGCTGGCCAGCAATAATAGCGAGCCCAAAACCAGAAAGAGGCCGTAAGGGAGCATCATCCCGTGGGCGAGCATGGTGGCGTTGGACCAGGCGCCCACGTATCCGATGAATCCGGCACCGAAGAGGACCTTTAGATGACCTCGTCGCTCACCGTCGGAGCGTCGATAGGCCCGGGCCAGATGCCACAAGGGGACCATCGAAGCGGTCATGGCCAGGACCATCGAAGGCCAGAACATGGGGCCTGCGGCAAGGGACGTGGGGTCGTAAAGCAGGCCCGGCACCGCAAAGCCGGAGATCGTGATGACCACTGCGATGGAGTAGGCAAACCAGACCAGTCCATAGCGCTTCTGGTCGGTCAGGTCGTAGGCGGCGTGGAGATATCCGGCGACCACAAAGGCGCCCACCGCCGACATGCGAAGGCCAAACTCCGAGAGGGCCTCCGACGCCGAATAAGCCATCAATAGATTGGATGACCACACGGCGATAGCCAGGCAATAAGCGCCAAGGCCCCGGGGTCCTCGCTGCCGAAGGGTGACCGTGAAAAAGAGCAGCAGCGAGATGGCGACCACGGGAAGCAGACTGTAGGCGTATAATGGGGTCATAATCGTATTTCAGTCAGCGTGGAAGTTCGCGAACCATCATAAGCTACAGGAGTCATACCACCAACAATCCCTCGGAGAGTCCATCGATGGTGGCGGCGATATCCTGAATGCTCTCGGCGATCTCTCCTTCGGGGCGATCGGCGAATTGCAAGAGCAGAATCTGGGAATTCATCTCCTCCATCTTTAAAATCGCCCTCTGCAACTCTCGCCGCGCCCGCTCTCGCATACGCTGGAGGCGCTCGATATTTCGAAGTCGAGCCTGCACGCTCTCGATGCGAGCGTCGTCGTCGTCGATATCGGGAGATTCCAGCAGCTCGCAAAGCGCCTGTTCTGCAGCCTGGTGATCGAACTCTCTGCTGGCCAGAAGGGCGTCCATCTCGGTGAGTCGGGCGTCCATTCGTCCCAGGGATTCGGAGAGGTTTCGAACGCTCTCCATCTGGGGTCCCAACAGCTCCTCGGCGATGCCCCCGACCCGGCTTAGCGCCGAGAGAAGCTGGGCCTCGGCGTCTCGGATTCGAGGGTCGGCCACCGCGCGAGTGGCCCGCTGTGGGTTGTGTTTCTCGGCGTCCGGATCCCCCCGGTCCACGGCTCGGCCCAGCAATACGGGAGCGAAAAAGGGCCATAACACCGTGTGCAGGGGGAAGAGGCCGGCCTTTGTCACCATCGAGGTCGTTCGGGCCGACAGGGCCATGGCCGCCGCCATGACCAGGCCGATGATGGTGTAGATGATGGTCGTTTCGAAGACTCCCATGGGTGCACCTCCTGAGCAGAAATCAAAGGATTTGGGTAGTAAACTCGGCTCAAAGAATGGCCGAGAGGTATTCAGCGATGCGAAAGATGGCCACCGGGGCGACACAGACCGCCACGGCGCCCCAGCACAACACCAGGCGCAGCATAATGTCGCCTCTTCGCGGATGGGTGATGGGCAGTCGTTTTACGAGCCGTCGAAAGCTGGTGTAGATCGAAAAGAGCCCGGCAAAACCCACGATAAAGGGAAGCGAGATGCCCACGGCGATGACCGTCTCCAGGCATATCTCGGAGGCGGCAAGGCCGGTAAATGGCATAAGAGAAAAGGCGATATAAAAGGGAAGAAGGCCCAGCAAAATGATCGACGTTCGGGCCTGGACTCGAAGAGATTGGGCGGTCACCAGCCTAAACGAGGCGTCCAGTCCGGAGAGCTGGGTGTAGAAATAAAAGCTCGGAAGTCCGATGGCGATGGCCGACAAAAAGCCGCCCGTCAATGCCAGGGGAACCCACAGAATTGGCGTGCCCTCAAGGGGAAGTCCCATAAAGACGATCGGCTGGGCCAGCTGGATGATGGTGCCCAGGGCCAGTCCGAAGAGCAGAAGACCGGCGGTGGCCAGGGCTAAGAATTTCTGGATCGTGAACACCAGATTGGGCTCGTCGCAGACCATATCGTCTACGCTCTCATCGTCGCGCATCATGGCGTCGAAGAAGTCCCGAGGCTCACGTTGTTCCTCTTCATCTGGAGAAGGATGGTAGGTGATTTTTGGTGAGGTTCGGGTGCCTCGGGTGGCGATTTTTCCGTAGGTGGTTTCCATGTGCGAGCCTCCGATGGGAGAGAGATTAGAGATTGGAGAGAGTAAAGAGAAAGACAAAGAGCAAGGGCTTTCGCCAGGGCCAAGGGCCCAAGGCGCGGAGTAAGGGCAAGGTAAAGGGTGGAGCTTCTGGGGGTTGCCGAGGGGTTGGTTGTACGCTCGGTTTAGCCAGTGATGCCCGGTTCTTAGAAGTTTAGGAGTCCGAAGAGCCAGAAGAGTTGCATGCCGATGGCGCTTAAGAGCAGGAGCCAGACGAAGGCGTAGAACGAAGAACGCCTTGGCTCGAGGGCTTTCATGATGCGCAAGAATACGTCGCTCATGCAGATGGCGACGCCGGTAAAGACCACTAGATTCACCGCCCAGTGGACCGCCGTGAACGGAAGCGCCAGGGAGAAAAACCAGGTGATCGGGATGCTGGCCAGCATCGCGGTGGCTCCGAAACTTACGGTCACCGACGCGGCAAGGGTTGTGGTGGTGAAGTCCAGGCGGGAGCCCAGCATGGAGTTGATGATGTAGAGGGCCGGAAAGGCCAGCAGCCAGGCCAGACCCGTGGTCACGGGCATCAACATCGCCCCCTCGGCCATGCCCGAAGCGCCGCGGTGCATGTGCATGATCATGCCGTAGGCGACGGTGCCGGCGAGAGCGTTGAGAAGCAAAACGATAAAAACCATCCACGACGGCGACGTCGTCTCCTCCCTATCGCGATCTCGCCATTGAACGGCCAATTCCTCGGGGCGGCGGATGGCCATCCCCACGTCTCGGATCGATTGTCGAACGGTTGCGGTAGCACTCATTTGGTTCCTCCTTGGAGCCGGGTTGATGGATTCAGTTCAACTCGGTTGGGGAGAACTTCAAGTTGCGTGCCAGGAACTCTCGGGGTTGGAGAAGTGCTTTTGAGTCAGTGGTTTAGGTGGGTTTGGGGTATGTCGGGGAGCTTCGTGGGGCTTCGTGGGCGGCCAAAGTGTCAACATCGTGGGCGGTTGGGTGTACAGGTTGTGGATCGGGGATCGGGATCGAGATCGAGATCGGTGAACCGCTAGTGGTTGTCGATGGCTACGAATACGGATGAAGTGGCGAGCCATCGGGTGTAGCGGTAGAGCATGTAGAAGAAGGAGTAGCGGAGGAGGGTCAGGGGGTCGGTGGAGTTGAGGGAATTCGTTATGGCTTCGAGAGGGGCGGAAAGTGAGGCGGGGTTGGAGACAAGGGGGCTGAGACAAAGAAAGACGGCGGGGACGCCGAGAATATAGCGCCAATGGCGATAGGAAACGGCCAGGGATTTGAGGATTGCCTGTGCCGGTGAAATCCGGCGGGCGGCGGTGAAATAAAGAGCCGGGGCAAGGCTGAAGGAGAGAAGGTAGATGGGTATGAAGGCGACGGTGCCGCCGATGGTTACGCAGACAAAGGACGCACCGATGAGGATTACGGTGCATAGAAATTGGGTGGTCATCACCGAGCCCATCCGACCGATGGCGCTTCCGATGACGGTTGCCAGGCTCAATTGCTCCTCGGAGCGGGCCAGATGCCGCATGGGCCCGTAGAGCCCGCGTTGAAATGCGTAGAGGACCCATAATCCCAGCAGCAGCCCGGTGACCATTTTGGGGTCGGGGGTGTTCATGGTCGCCACAAAGCTCGCGACCTGGCCGGCCAGGATCAGGGAAATAATGATCTGACCCACCGTGCACAGACCCCAGATCAGGGCTACGGGACCGGGTACACGACGAAATAGATCTCCCGCCACCTTTAGATAATGAGTCTTGTTCATGATGCTCCCGTCCTGTGGATTATCGTACTCTTGAAGTAATAGCGACGGCGTCGCCTATATTCAAGCCCGACCGCTCTCGACCTCAATGGTACATGGAGCGCGGACCACTGAATTCTGCGGCCTTGATGCAGTAGTGGTCCAATTGAAGACGTCCGTCAGCACGGCCATCTCGTTGGGGACGTTTTACACGTACGTTTTGGTCGATAGACAGGATCCGAAGATCGGCCAGGTGTTTACTGCATCCGAAGTTCGAGATCGTAAAGATGGTTCAATGATCAACGATGATTGGGAGGAGTTGGAGTCTCAGCTTCGAGCAGGAGTCGAGGAGGGCGATGAGCTCTGTACGGGAGGAACGGAGAGTTTCTGGATGAATTGAGGTGTTTTCGACGGGGTCGGTCGTTGTGAGATTAGTTCGGACTTCAGGGCGTCGCGAATAGAAGGCGTTGCAGGCCTGCAGCGCCTCTCTATTTAAGGAATTACACATTTGTGGGCCGGCGTGCTGGAACGTGGTTGATTCTCGTTGTGCCCTTTGGGATCGAGGATCGACCACCAACGACTACTGAGCCTCGATAAACGGTCCGAGCGCCTCCAACAGCCCGGCGCCCTCCTCGGGGTCGGTCATAAATATGTAGGCTGCCCAGCCCGCCATGGTGTGGACCGAGTCGCCCTCGTGGAGCTCTTTGCCCTGCTGCAAATTATGAATCGCAGCGCGGACCATTCGGCGTTTGTGGCGTGGCACGCGGGGGCCGCCCTTGCCGTTGACGACAAGGCCGGTGACCTTCTGGCGAGCGCCGGTTCGGGCGACGCGAGTCTTGTCGGGGTGGATCTCGAATCCTTCGTCTTCGACGACGGCTCGGACTGTACCGAGGAGGTCGCCGAGGCGTGGGGAGTCGGCGTGGGACTCGGGGAGGCTGAAGGTGAGGTCGTCGGCGTAGCGGGTGTAGCGCCAGCCCAGTTTTTTGGCCAGACCGGTCAGTCTTCGGTCGAGACGCAGACAAATCGCGTTGGTGATGGCCGGGCTCGTGGGGGCACCCTGGGGAAGGCATCTCGGTCCCAGAGCCAGGAAGTATTTTTTGTCGTCGTAGTGGGCGATTTTTCGCGGCGATTCGGTACACAGAAGGGCCAATAAGAGGGCCAGTTGCTCCTGGTATCCGGCGGCTCGAAAGAGACCTTTTACGCGGGGCAGGGTTACCGTGGGGAAGAAGTTCCGCAGGTCCATATTGACGACGATTTTGGAGTTGGTGTGCAGCCGAGCATTGGTCAAAATGGAGCGACCCGGCAAAAATCCGTGGGCTGCGCCGTGGACGGGCAGATGCTCCACGATATTTCGCAAGACCCAGTGCTGGGCGGCCTTCATCTTGGGCATGGGAGCCCAGATCTGACGGGTTCCGCCGCTGCTCTTGGGGATCGTGAAGGGGGTGTAGTGGACGAATTCGGCGGCTTCCCGGTGAAAGGTCAGCCAGCGAAGTCCGGGGACCGTGGTGTCTAAGGCTTTGGCCAGATCGTCAGGGGATTTGAGATCGGGGATCTCGTTTTCCGCCAGGCGCTCCTCTGCTCGCGGATTGTCGAAGCGGTCAGCGTCGGCCTCGTCGTTCCACCAGATGGTCTCCCCGAGGTGGACGATGTGGGTGGCCTTATAGGCCTTCCAGGCCAGGGTGTTGAGGCGGCGTTTTTCGGCCGCCTCGGCCTTGAGCCGCTTCTTATAATCCGCCAGATCGTTGGCGGACATCTTGTCGGTCTCCAAGTTGTCGACCCACAGATTTTGCTCGCGCAACTGGGCTTCGATCCAACTGGAGATGCCGCCGGCCGAGCGAATATCGGGCCAGAGCTTGGAAGGGGCGATTTTCTTTTCAGTTTTGGACGTCATTTGGTCACTACTCGGTGGCATTCATGAAGCCTTTCGCTTCGAGATCCTGGGCTCGGGCCATGAAAGCGGCGCGGGCCTCGTCAACTTCATTGAATTTCAGGCGTTGTAGTCGATGGTTCTGGTCCGTTCGAAGTCCCCATCGCACGCGCAGATGCTTGCGATTGAAGGTCAGGGTGTAGACGTCTTCGCCCCGGTCGTGGCGGCGGACGTAGGTCCTGGTTTCGGCGACGATATCGTCGGTTCCCCGGCGGGCTTTTCTGTCGAGTTCTTGTTTCGCCACCACCATTCGAAGGGCCAGAAGGTGAGGACAGGGTCCTTCCTTGAGGGCGTGCTGTCGAAAGTGAGTGCAGGTGCAATGGGCCCGGTAGACTCGGCCGTCGGTGGTGAGTTCGAATTTGGTCTCGTATTCGCGAAGATTGGCCTCCACGTTGATCTTGGCCTCGAAGGCGGTGCCCCGGCCGATGATCTCGGTCTCTTTCTCGATGACCACGCTGCCGCCGTGTCCGGCGACCAATTCGCTGGCCTCGCGCTCATTTCGATTGCGAAATTGGAGCTCTTCTTCGTCAAAGCCCTCATCGGTGATTCGACGTAGGCGATAGACGTCGTCGCCGATGTCGTACATCACTTCGCCATTCTTACAGCCCCGTTGGAGGGCGGCCTGGATGTCTTTTCGGCTCAGTTGGGTAGATTTTACGAGGTCTGTTATTGAGGCGAACCAGGACTCTTCGAGGTGCCCGATAACGGTATGATAGTCCTGGTCATCGCTGTTGGCTCCGGGGAGCATCACGTCCAGGTGAACGGTCTGCGACCAGTTGCTGGCGATATAGCCGGTCATGCCAAGGGTGACGGTGACCGGTCCGCATTCAAAGACCCAGAAGCCGGGCATCCCGCTTCCGATGAGGCGAACTTTGACGTTGGTGACGTAGGGCAAAATTCGCTGCAGGGCCATCAGGCGGCGTCGGCCCCAGATTCGGATGACCTGGGCGTGTTTTCCCTTATAGGGGTCGACGTCGGCTTCGATGACGAGTTCCCAGGGTTCGAGCACGATTCGTGGCTTCTGGCCTGGCGTAAGTTCGGCTCGGATGGAGCGGCCTTTGCCCTTGATGTCGGCGTTGAGGCGCAGGTGACGCAGCAGGTTATAGACGTCCATGGGCGCCAGGTTGAACTCGTATTCGTCGGCCAACGTCGCCGCCGACTGGACCTGCAAGAATCCGTGAATCCAGGAGTTGGGTACTTCAATATGCTTCTCGATGGCCTCGGAGGCGTCGGTGGTCTGCACCCCGAAGGCCTCGGCGCTCATGGCCATGAAGGTGTCGCGGTAGTCGCGCATCTCGCTCACGCCGTCGAAGAGCGCTTTGGTATAGTCGACGTTGGTCGTTCCGCACTTCGGCTTTTCGTCGAGCTCAAAAGCCTCCCAGTCGATGTCGAGGCGCACATAGGAGCTCTCGTCTTTGCTGAAGACCTCGAACATCAATTTGTCGGGATGAGCGGTGACGATGGGGTCGAGGATAAGCCAGGCGTGGGGGTCGTTTTCCCGGAGCCAGTCGTAATATTCTCGCTGGGCCTCAAAGGCGCCTTTATTGGAGCCGCCCCGATTGGACTGCTGTTTCCAGGCCAGATAGGCGGAGTTGTCCTTTGGCTTGTAGCGCAGGTCGCTCTTGACCACTTCGTAGAGCATGGACAGAAGCTCGCGCATTCTCAGGGGCTCTTTGACGCGTCCCTGAAAACCCACGTCGCCACGGTTGGCGTTGGTAAAGAGGTTGATTCGGCCGCCTTCCTCTTCGGCGTCGAAGCCACTTTGGCCCTGGTAGCGAAGGTCGAACTCGGTTCGTTCGCCGGGTCCTTCGGTCTTCTCTTCGTTAGTGTCGGACTTTTCATCAACCACGGGTACCTCCAGCCTGTGTCACGGCGCGGCGAATTCGTCGTCGCGCTCTCCATGCGGCTTTTCTCAACATCTCGTCTTGTTCTTCGTCGGCGCCGAACCTGGCGAGGAGGTCGGCGACGTCGTCGGTCTCGATGGTGCCCAGGGCGTCGATGGCGCCGAGGCGGATATCCTCTTTTAATTTCGAATCACGCATGGCCACGTAGAGCCCTTTGACGTCGCCCATGGCGGCCATCTTCGGTAGGGCTATGCCGGCGACATTGTCGTCTGCCAGGGCGCCCAAAAAGGTCTCGCGCACATCGTCGGCGGTGGCCTTATTGGTGAGTCGAGTCACGGAGACATCGTCGCCCATGGATTTCGCCAGGAGCGTCTCTCCGGCTGCGGGGTTTGCCCGGTGAAGTTCGGCGGCGGCCATGGCTCGAATCCGGGCGTCTGAACCGGTGGCCAATTCTTTGAGCAGGGACTCTCCGTCGTCACCGAGCCAGGCGTCTCCCAGGGTCGATATCGCTTCTTCTCGAATCGGGGTCGCCCGTCGATCCTGCAGCCGTGCGGCGGCGACGAGTTCTTCGACACCCACCTCCAACTGCCCTGCGGCCCAGACCAGCCAACGATACGTGGTGGTCAACTCCTCCAGGCGGGCCGGCGAATCAGCCCGGTTTGCCAGGACGTCGGCGAGTTCTTTTTGCCAGCGTTTGCGGGTCGTTTGAAGGGCGGAAATCAGGTCGTCGGCGTATTTTGCGCCGGCTTTTTTGCCGGCTCGGCCCAAAATCTGGGCTGCCACCGAGGCGGTTCGAGATTTATCACTGCTGACCATGGGCGCCGCTTCGGCCACCGGCAGGGGATCTCGAGACAATAAGATCCCCACCAGGGGCCCCACGAATTCATCTTCGTTGTGGTCTTGAACTCTGGGCAAGATCTCCAAGATTCTGGAGGGCTCTCCACGCTCTCGGAGTCGCTCCAGGGCATCTATTTGCTCCAACCCGCTCTGATTGGCCTGCATTAAGAGATAATCGGGTTCCAGGGATTCGGGCCCGTAGCTATGGCGAAGACTCTGAGCGGCGTATTGGGCGTTCTCGTAGTAGTGGGTGTTGCGCAGCACTTGAGCGAGGACATCGCGGGAGTCTTTGTCG
>SKNI01000214.1 GCA_007120615.1 Myxococcales bacterium
CGGCGAACATATCGGCGAAGGTGGGGATGACCTTGTAGAGCATGCCGATGACGATGACGATGGCAACGACGAGGACGATAACCGGGTAGGTGAACGCGCTCTTGATTCGACGTCGAAGTTTTTGGGATTTCTCGATCTGCATGGCCAGTCGATTCATGACCGTGTCGAGAATACCGGCGACCTCACCGGCGGCGATGAGGCTGACGTAGAGATTATCAAAGGCGCCGGGGTGCTTGCCCATGGCGTCGGCCAGGGTAGAGCCCTGTTCGATATCGCCCTTTACCTGGGCCAGAATGCGCTTGAAGTTTTTGTTGTCTTCGTTGTCGCCGAGGAGCTCCAGACATTGAACCAGGGGAAGTCCGGCGTCGATCATGGTGGCGAACTGACGGGTGAAGACCACCAGGGTGTCCAGAGGGACGCGGCCGCCGAGGCCGAGGTCAAATCCACCGGACTTCTTTGCTTTTTTGACTCGGTCGACGATGATCTCTTGTTGTCGAAGCCGCTGCTCCACTTCCTGGGGGTCGGCGGCGTTCATTTTGCCCTTTCGGACGTCGCCGGAAGCGTTTTTTCCTTCCCATGCAAAGACAGGCATATCTCACCTCAAATAGTGGGACGCTCGGTACGAGTTCCCGGGGTCACTCACGCAATTAGGTATAACGAATCGACTTGCTGCGGCCGCCGCGGTCGGATTTCTTTCCGGCCACGCTACCTCCCTTGTCGATCATGCTTCTCAATTCATCGGCATCGGTGCTTCGAGCCAGGGCATCTTCCATGGTGATGGAGCGATCTTTTAGCAGGGTGTAGAGCGACTGGTTCATGGTCTGCATAAAACTTCTGGACTGCCCGACCTGCATGGAACTGTAGATCTGGTGAACCTTATCCTCTCGAATGAGGTTTCGAATGGCCGGGGTGGGGACCAGGACCTCCGTGGCCAGAACGCGGCCGGAGCCGGAGGCGTGGGGGATCAATTGCTGACTGATGATTCCCTCGAGAACAAAGGATAGCTGGGCCCGGATCTGAGACTGCTGATGCGAGGGAAAGACGTCGATGATTCGGTTGATGGTCTGAACACACCCGTTGGTGTGAAGGGTTCCGAGAGCCAGGTGGCCGGTTTCGCTGATGGTGAGAGCGGCCTCGATGGTCTCGAGGTCGCGAAGCTCACCGATGAGGACGACGTCCGGGTCCTGACGCAGGACGTATCGAAGGGCCGAGGTAAAGCCTCCGGTGTCGGCGCCGACTTCTCGCTGGTTGACCAGGCAATTTTTGTGGGGATGAAGATACTCAATGGGGTCTTCGATGGTGAGGATATGGAGTCGCTTCTCCACGTTGATCCGATCGATGAGGGCCGCAAGGGAGGTCGATTTGCCGGAGCCCGTGGGGCCGGTCATGAGGACGAGCCCTCGAGGTTTGTCGGCGAAGCTCTTGATCACCGCCGGGAGGCCGAGCTCTTCGAAGCTCAAGATCTCAAAGGGGATCTTACGAAAGACCCCGGCCACGGCGCCTCGTTGCATGAAGACGTTTCCCCGAAAGCGGCTGAGGCCTTTGACTCCAAAAGAGAGATCGAGTTCGTTGTCGGTCTCAAAGATCTGCTTTTGCTTGTCGGTGAGAACGCTGTAGCAGAGCTGACGGGTTTCGTTGGGCGACATCTTCGAGGTCTTCAGGGGTACGAGAGAGCCGTCGATCCGCAACTGCGGCGGCGCCCCCACGGCGATGTGGAGGTCGCTGGCGTTCTTGTCGACCATGATTTTTAAGAGCTGATGAAGATTGGCCATGTAGAATCTCGTCGCCGTGAAAAAGTGATGGTGAAGCGAGTGCTGCCATAAGTGTAACAGTTTATAAACGAAAGGTCAGCGATCAGGAGCGGTGTTACGAGCGACCTCTTCGGGGGTGGTGACGCCTTCCAGCATTTTCTTGACGCCGGCGCGGCGCAGGGTGTCCATTCCGAGGCGTACGGCCTCCTGCTTGAGTTCGGCGGTGGAGTAGCCCTGGAGGATATACTCTTTGAGTTCGTCGCCGGCGGCCATCACTTCGTAAAAAGCGACTCGTCCTTTATAGCCGGTTTCGTTGCAGGTAGCGCAGCCGGCGCCGTGGTATACGGGGCGGTCGAGCCACTCCTCGGGAACCTCCATATCGATGAGGGTTTCCTGAGGGACCTTATATTCCTCTTTGCAGTCTTTGCAGATTCGGCGGGCCAGACGCTGGGCGACGATGACGTTGAGCGACGCCGTCACCAGGAAGGGCTCGATACCCATATTCAGCAGCCGGTTTACGGTACTGGGAGCATCGTTGGTGTGCAGAGTGCTCAAGACCATGTGGCCCGTAAGGGCAGCCTTGATCGAGATCTCGGCGGTTTCAAAGTCGCGAATCTCTCCTACCATGATGATGTCGGGATCTTGGCGCAGAAAGCACCGCAGGGAAGCGGCAAAGTTCAGGCCAATATTCTCATGCATCTGACATTGATTGATACCGGGGAGGTTGAATTCCACGGGATCTTCGGCGGTGGAGATATTCTCGGAGACTTTATTGAGCTCGCTCAGTGCAGAGTAGAGAGAGGTGGTCTTACCGGAACCGGTGGGTCCGGTGACCAGACACATTCCGTAGGGTCTGTGGATGGCTTCTTTAAAGATCTTCAGGGGCTCCGGATCGAAGCCCAATTTGGTCATATCCAACTCCAGGTTGGACTTGTCCAGAAGTCGAAGGACGACCTTCTCGCCGAAGAGCGTGGGCATGACGCTGACGCGAAAGTCCATCTCTTTATTGCGGCCCATCTTCAGCTTGATACGACCATCCTGAGGGAGCCGCCGCTCGGCGATGTCGAGGCTGGACATAATCTTGAGACGGGAGGTGATGGCGTTTTTGAGCTTGATGGGAGGGCGCATGACCTCGTCGAGGACCCCGTCGACCCGGAATCGGATTCGGAACTCTTTTTCGTAGGGTTCAACGTGAATATCGGAGGCGCCCTGTTTGATGGCGTCCACCAGGATATGATTGACCAGCCGGATGACGGGAGCATCTTCGCTGGCGGCGGCCAGGTCGTTGACGTCCATGGCGGTGGTGTTGTCGACAAAATCAACGTCGTCGAGCTCGAGCTCTCCGAGGATTTCGTCGTAATTGATATCGGCGACCTCTTCTTTGGAGCTACCGTAATATTGGTAGATCGCCGCTTCCAGGGCCGTCTCGCTCGCGACGACGGGCTCGATATTATAGCCCGTCATGAACTTGAGGTCATCGATGGCGTAGATATTGGAGGGGTCGGCCATGGCGACGACCAGCACTGCCCCGGAGCGGTTGATCGGCAGGCATTGATGGCGCTCGGCGACCTCTTTGGGGATGAGCTGGATGATATTCTCGGGGACGTCGATCTCGGCCAGGCTCACCGAAGGCACGCCGAAATGGCGACTCAAGAAGGTCGTCAGATCTCCCTCGTCGACGAAGCCGAGCTTGGTCAATTCGTGACCGAGACGACTCCCATCGCGCTGGGATCTGTCTTTAGCTTTTTTGAGTTGGGCCGGGGAAATGAGTTTTTCCCGGACCAGAAGTTCGCCGATTCGTTCTTTCGACATATAGGTTACCGGTATTGAGAGAGAGTCACGGGTAGGCCGGTCGACGGGATTGCCGCCAGCGCGAGGTGATCTCGGCGCATTTGCCGAGCATTGTCATACCTAAACTGTGAGGAAGCAAATTCTTTTGCAACAAGTTACCAGTGCGGTGTTGGAGATGTCAATTTCTGTGATGAGGTTCTCGCCGTCGTTGCTTGACGTTCTTTGTAGTCTCCGCCGATGCTCGGCGCGCTGTAATTTGGTTGTATGAAATGAGTGAGAGCGATTATGGGAAGCAAATTTGGCGGTGATTTTCTGGTGCGAGCCCGGAATGTGACCAAGAAATATGATGAGTTGCGGGCCGTCGACGACGTGAGCGTCGAGATTCGGCCCGGCGAGATTTTTGCGCTTCTGGGGCCCAACGGGGCGGGGAAGACGACGCTCATTGGTTGCATAACGGGATTGATCACCGGGTTTGAGGGAACGATTGAGATGGCGGGGTTCGATGTGGTCGATGACTATCGGGTTACCCGGCGCCTGGTCGGACTTGTGCCGCAGGAGTTGAATTACGACGCTTTTTTCTCGGTGCGTCAGGTTCTGGAATTTCAGGCCGGGTACTTCGGAGTCAAGCCGTCTCCGGAGCGGGTGGAGAGTTTATTGGAGCAATTTTCACTTCTCGATAAGGCCGACGCCAACACCAGGTGGCTCTCCGGTGGGATGAAGCGGCGGCTGATGATCTGCAAAGCCCTGATGCACGATCCGGTGCTTTTATTTCTCGATGAACCCACGGCAGGGGTGGATGTAGAGCTCAGAGATGAGTTGTGGCAATACGTGCGAAATCTTCGGGATCAGGGGATGACCATCGTTTTGACCACGCACTATCTGGAAGAAGCGGAGCGATTGGCCGATCGGGTGGGGATCATCAATCGCGGGCGACTTCTGCGGGTGGATGCCCGGGAGTCGTTGATGGATGAATTCGGTCGTCGCCACCTCGACGTCACTCTTAAACATGGCGACGCCCGTACGTGGGCCCAGAAATTTGGCGAGCTCAACGTGGAAGCCGTCGATGATTCAATGCTTCGGCTTCATTACGCCACGGGGGACTCCAATGTGAATCAATTGCTTCAAGTTCTGGTGGGGCAGGGGGCGGAGATCAGCGATATCGAGACCGGTCGGAGCTCGCTGGAGGAGATCTTTCGGACTCTGCTTCGAGAAGACGCCGAGGAAGTTTCGGAAGGGGGGGCGAGATGAAGGACGAATCGACCGAAGGACGAGAGCTGGGGATGCCGCCGCAAGAGGCTGCGGCCGCCGCTCGTACGCGAATCGATGCTCTGGTGGAGGTAGCGGAGAAGAAGCATTTCACCGGTCCCTGGACGCTCTTTTATAAGGAGATCTTGCGATTCTGGAATATCGCCGGCCAGACCATCGTAAGCCCGGTGATCACGACGATGCTCTACTTTCTGGTCTTCGGGTATTCGCTGGGCGACCGGCTTCAGGAGATTCAGGGGATTCCCTACGTCGACTTTCTGGTGCCCGGTCTGGTGATGCTGGCGCTGATCAGCAACGCCTATATCAATTCGGCGTTTTCTCTCTTTATCGCCAAGGTTCACGGCACCATCGTCGATCTTCTGGTGACGCCGCTGACCTATACCCAATTTTTGACGGCCTATGTCTCGGCGGCCGTGGTTCGAGCGATGCTCATCGGCCTTATCATCTGGGTGGTCTCCCTGTTGATGGGAGCGACGGCCTGGTTCAATATCCCGCTGGCGCTGTTATTTATGTTCCTGACGGCCTTGACGTTTGCCTTTATCGGGGTGGTCATCGCGATCATTGGCGAGGATTTTGACCATATTAATCTGCTCCCCAATTTCTTGATCACCCCGCTGACCTTTCTGGGCGGAGTCTTCTACTCCATCGAGATGCTCCCCGAGCCCTGGGATACGATCTCATTATTTAACCCGGTTCTTTATATGGTCAACGGGGTCCGATACGGGATGGTCGGCGTCTCGGATGTGCCCGTATGGCACGGGCTGGTGCTGCTTGTGGCGATGAATCTTTTCTTCGGAGGCCTGGCGCTGTGGCTCTTGAAAACGGGTAAAAAACTTCGTGAATAATGACGTGAAGGGATCGTTGTAGACTTCTTTTGCGTAAGTGCCTTGACACCTCGAGAGTTTACCCTTAGTTTCCGTCGTCCCTTGAGGGAAGCGCAGCACAGGCT
Organism: Myxococcales bacterium; assembly: GCA_007120615.1. Lineage (GTDB taxonomy): Bacteria > Myxococcota_A > Bradymonadia > Bradymonadales > Bradymonadaceae > SKNI01. The sequence continues at coordinate 5,758 of SKNI01000214.1, forward strand.
TTCCCGTGATGCGGGGTGGAGCAGCCAGGTAGCTCGTCGGGCTCATAACCCGAAGGCCGCAGGTTCGAATCCTGCCCCCGCTACTAACTCTTTATGAAGCATCAGCAGCACCATTAATTTGTGGTCTTCTCGTCAAACAGTCGACCTTGTTGCGGGGTGGAGCAGCCAGGTAGCTCGTCGGGCTCATAACCCGAAGGTCGCAGGTTCGAATCCTGCCCCCGCTACTCTTTTGTTCCCATCCTGAGATGGCTCCCGTCGCGGATGACGGCTAATTTTGCGCCCTTCGAATTTTCTCACCGCTCGACATATCCTCCGGATATGACTCGGGATTCGAAAATCCGAATGTCATCAAAATTTTCTCGTCTCCGCTCGGTCCGCCATCTCAGGATGGGAACTGCTCAAACCAAAAAAGCCCGGCACTCGAAGAGAGTGTCGGGCTTTTTTGCGTTCAGATTCGGCTGCCGGCGCCGGGCTATGGTGGGGGTGGTGAGTCGGCGCGCTATGGGTTCGCGTAGGCCTGATCCCCCAGGCAAGCCTGGGGGTTGGGCGGGAACTGGGCTACGCAGGTGGCTGCAGTGTCAGGCGTTGGTGGGACCAATATAATACTCCCAACTACGGTGTCTTTGGCGCCGATAACATCCCTGTTATCGCTGATAAAAAAGCGCTTTTTCTCTAGCGAGGACAGGGATGTCCAGGTTGCCAAACTCTACGTTGCCATTGGGGGCCGATAGCTAATAGAGAAGTCTTCGGGCCGATGTGTCCCACGGAAAGACGGGGACGTCCGCGCTCCGAGATCAGTTCTTGGATTTGCGTTTTTTGCGCTCTTTATGGTCAGGGAGGTTGCCCCGTTCGATGGCCTGTCGCTCTCGTTTGAGAGCGCGGTCCGAGGGACGGGCCCGTTCGGGCATGGCGGCTTCTACTTCGCCATAGAGGTCGAGGACCTCGGCGTGGGTCATGGCCCGAAAGGTGCCCGAGGAGATGCCCTCGATGGTGATGGGGCCGATGGCGATACGGCGCAACTTCATGACCGGGAAGCCGATAGCGTCGAACATCTTTCGAATCTGGCGGTTCTTACCCTCTCGGATCAAGACGTCGATCCAGGTATTTCGTCCGTTATCGCGCTGGACGACCGCTTCGGCGGGAGCCGTGACGTAGCCGTCGTCGATTTCGATGCCTTCCCGCAATTTCACCAGCGCTTCGGAGCGGTTGTTGAGCAGCCCCCGAACCTTAACGGCGTACTTCTTAGCCACCTCGTGGGAAGGGTGAGTGAGCAAATTGGTGAGCTTTCCGTCATTGGTCATCAAAAGCAGCCCTTCACTATCCCAGTCCAGGCGTCCCACCGGCCAGATCCGCGGCATATTGTCGGGGAGGAGGTCGACGATGACCGGTCGGTCCTTGGGGTCATCGAGGGAGGTGATATAATTGGCCGGCTTGTTGACCAGGATATAGATATAGGAGTCCGGAAGCGAGACGGTGTCGCCATTGAACTCCACGCGATCCTGAGTGGGGTCGACTTTGGTGCCCAGCTCTTTGCAGACTTCGCCATTGATCCGGATTCGCCCGGCGAGCATATGCTCTTCGGCTTTGCGGCGGGAACAGACGCCGGCTTTTGAGAGAAACTTTTGAACGCGCATAATTTCGGACATTGGTGGGTCTCCAGACAAGATCGTAAGAAAAGTCGTGCAGTGGGCCGATCGCCCGTGTGGGTATATGTCAGGGCGGGTGTGGAGATCAACGTTGTTGAATTCAACTGGCCACAAGATGCCACTATTCCGTAGTCGGTTCGTCGTCGGAATCTTCAACGGAGTCTTCTTCAGGAGCTTCTTCAGAGACCTCTTCGGCCACATCATGCATCTCGATGAGGGCCTCCAACTCCGAGGACTCCAGGGTGGGGAGGTCTCCGATGCCTTCGAGGCCGAAGAACTCCAAGAAGCGGTCGGTGGTGCCGTAGAGGTTTGGCTTTCCGATATCGTCGAGTTGGCCGATGACGTCGATGAGCTCGTATTCTTGTAGAGTCTTGAGGACGCCGGAGCAGTTGACGCCGCGGACCTCGTCGGCTTCGGCCCGGGTCAGGGGCTGTCGGTAGGCGACGATGGCCAGGGTTTCCATAGCCGCCCGAGAGAGGCGCACCGGCTTGGACTCAAAGAGCGTCCGGATATGGCCGCCGAATTCGGGGTTGGTGCGAAGTTGATAGCCTCCGGCGATTCGCACCAGGTGGATGCCGCGGCCGGGGCCGGCGAACTCCAACTCCAGGGAGGCAAGCGTGTCACGTAGAATTTCGGGAGCCACGTCGGGCAAAACGGTGGCCAGGCGGTCGATGGTGAGGGGATCTTCGGCGGCCAGAAGCAGGGCTTCGATGATGGCGCGGATCTGGGGCTTTTCCATAAGCTCGGTGCTTTCCATGAGCGAGGAATCTCTGAGGAGTCTGGCGGATTAAATGTCGAATTCGAGGGTCTGGCTGACCTCGACGATGTCGATGACCGCTCGCTCGATGAGGAGGTCGTTGTCGTCCGACAGTCGGGGTTGAAAGAGTCGAATCATATTGATTCGGGTCATCTCCAGAAGCGCCAGAAAGGTGGTCACGATGCGGTGTCGAGAGAGGTCGGTGCCGGCAAAAAGCTCCGTGAAAGAGACGCGAGGGCGGTCGGCGAGGAGAGCGGCGATCTCTAAGATCACCCCTCGTAGAGTAAGCTTTTCGCGGGTGATCTCATAGACCCATTCCGGCTCTTCCTCTTGTTCTTCAATCACCCGTTTCAATGCATCCACCAGATCAAAGAGGCTCGCCTGGCGAAGTTGGGGAGGCCCGACTTGCTCTCGTTCGTGGAGGGCTTTGGGGGCGGCCATAAAGAAGTCGCGGCGAAGCTGGGGCCGCTCGTGGAGTTGTTCGGCGGCCCATTGAAAGACCTGGTATTCGATAAGCCTTCGCACCAATTCGTCTCGGGGGTCGGGGCCCTCGTCGTCATCGTCGTCAGGGTCGTCGGGGAGGAGCATCTTGGATTTGATATAAACAAGGGTCGCCGCCATCTCCAGCCATTCGCCGCCGACCTGAAGATCGAGCTCTTTCATCTGATCGACGTATTCGAGGTAGCGACGGGTAATCATCTCGATGGGGATATCGAAGATGTCGATCTCGTGCTTCTGAATTAGATCGAGGAGCATGTCCATAGGGCCGCGATAGGCCGGTAGATCGAGGCTCAACTCCGGGGGCACGGACTTCTCTTTTTTGCCGTCTGTTTTGGCAGCAGCATCGGCGGAGCTCGACGTGGTCATAACTTCTACTTCTACGCGCGGGGATGATGTTTGTCGTGGAGCTTCTTCAGCCGTTCGCGGGCGACATGGGTGTAGATCTGAGTGGTGTTGATGTCGGCGTGACCCAGAAGAGCCTGCACGATCCGGAGGTCGGCGCCTCGTTCCAAGAGGTGGGTCGCGAAGCTATGGCGAAGTTTATGAGGGCTTATCGACTTTTCGATGCCGGCCTCGGTGGTATAGCGCTTGATATTCTTCCAGAAACCCTGCCGAGTTATGGGCCCACCGCGGCGGGTCACAAAAAGAGCCGGTGAGGCGCCGGGGCCGCCGGCGTTGAGGAGTAATTGGCCTCGGGCCTGCTCTTCGTACTCTCGAACGGCGTCAATTGCGACCTGACCGAGGGGCACGACGCGCTGTTTGCTTCCTTTGCCCACGACGCGCACGTAGCCGCCGTTGAGGTCGACCTCGCGCTGCAGAATGCTGACCAATTCGGTCACTCGAAGGCCGGTGGCGTAGAGGACCTCCATCATCGCCCAGTCTCGCAGGCCTTCGGGGCTGGAGCGGTCCGGTGTATTCAGCAGGGTCTCTACTTCGTCGAGGGTCAAGACGACGGGTAGCTTTCGACCGAAGCGAGGGGCGTCGACCCGAGAGGTCGGGTCGGTCTTAAGATCGTGATGGCGCCGCAAAAAGGTAAAGAGGCCGCGCAGGGTCGAGAGTTTTCGAGCCACCGTTCGGGTGCTGACGTTTTTGTCGGTCTGCACCAATAAGAATTCACTGATATCTTCACCCGAGATCCGGGCAATGGCCGGGGTGACCTCGTTTTCCTCGCAATATTCGGCGAATTGGGAGAGGTCGTTGGCATAAGCCTTGACCGTATTCTCGGCCAGGTTCCGCTCAACTTTCAGGTGCATCAAATAGGCGTCTATGGCGTCGTCTAGGTTCATAGAGGAATCGTACAGGGGAGAAGGAGAAAGGCAAGCTAAGGTTCACTTACGGGAGCGCGGACGTCCTCGTCCGCATGAAAAGAAAAGCGCTTTTTCCTCAATGCGGACGGGGACGTCCGCTCCGACGAGAAAGAATAAGGCAAGGAAAAGGGTGCATCCGCAGCGAATTTGCCTTTGAATCAGCTCTGATGGTCTGCGAGACTTTCACCAGCAACACTAAAATTCACTAATTCCCATTGAAAGAATTAAGGGGTGGAACGAATGATTATTTCGGCATTTCGGCATTTCGGCATTTCGGCATTTCGGCGATCGTATAGGACCGCGTTTTGGTTAATGCTTTCTGTCACGTGACAACGATCGATGACAACGAACCGAATTAAGTTCAGGCAACGAAATTGCTACAAAACAGAGGTGAAAAGTGAACCATAAAAAGTCTTTATATCGATGCAAAGTCATATTTCTTTTGGCAATTTCGCTTGTCTTGGGAGGATGTGGTCTGTTTGAATCCAGCGAAGAAGAGGTAGACGATACAGAAACCACAGAAGATGCAGGAGACACAGGGCAGACAGAGGACGCAGGAGAGACAGAAAGGGTTTATTGCCCTGGTATTCGAGTCAGTGGCGAGGATGACCGCCATATCTGCGATGATCATTCAGAATGTTTGGTGGAGATAGCAAGGATCTTTAGCATCGATTCGCTTGATTCTGAAGACGAATGTATCAACGATGGTCCCCCTGGATTTTATTGTCGTTTTGAAAGGGCTTCTGATGGTGGTGGCGATGGCTATGATCCACCACCTCAGTATTTTGGGCGTGAGGTAGATGATGGAAAATGGGAATTCATAGTGCCCGGCCTGTACTACGAATTTCCTGATGGAATTCCTGAGGGATTTACGGATTTTCGTGATGTCTCCGTTTGTAGAGACAAAGTCGACGATGAGGATAGCATTGCGGTTTGCGAAGCCTGTCATGAAATTTATGAAGAGAAGGAGGAAGAATATATTGGGGGCTTCTAATCGATAGAATAAGGCATTGCCTGATTGCGTGTAAAATTTGTGCTCATCCCCGGTTCGCCGGGGCACTCAGAGGTAAAAAGTGAACTATAAGAGGTATTTCGTTGGCGTAATTTTGCTTGCCCTTTTGGCATGCGACGGTCCTGAACAGAATGTAGAAGAAAAACGTTGCGTTGTGGCGATGCCTTCCGGGAACTCCTGGACCGATGAGGATGTAGAGAAATTAATGGAGTATATCCATCCGCCGATGGGCGGCACGGAAGAGCGGAGGGCGTTATTCATCGATGTGCTCACAGCTCATAGTGTCGTGGAGGGGGAGTTGGAGACCTATGAACCAGAAGAATCTCTAGGACATTATCGGCAATTGCTGGCAGACTTTCACTTCAATCGAACTTTTGAAGAAGGCACAACAATAGCGCTGGAGCGGTTTAGTGAGCACCGCGCAGGGCTGGAGCTGTCGGCCGATATGTGTTGACGTAGAGACGCTTCGGGTTTTCGGTGGGTCACCTCCGAGCCTTCGGCTCACCTGAAACTACGGTCGTGGGGAGGGCGAACGCGGGCTTTTTCGATCACGATCTCAATGGAGCGGGGAGCAGGGACGTCCGCGCTCCGCCTATTGAAAGTCGTCGTTCAATAGAGTCTCTCGCAGGGCTTCGATGACCTCTTCGGTTCGCTCGTCGCTCAGAGAGGAGCCGTCCCACTCTTCGATATAGAAGGTGTCGATGGCCTGGGTGCCCAGGGAGTCGATGCGGGAAACTCGGGTGTTGACCCGGCATCTGACCAGGGTGTTGGCGATGGTGTAGAGTAGACCGAGGCGGTCTGGGGCTCGGACTTCGATGACCGTATAGGTGTCACTGGCGTCGGGTTGGAGTTGAACCTCCGTGGGAACCCCGGGGATAGGTCTCGGCGAGAGTCGCTGCTCCTGGCGGCGGCGGGTGAGGAGTTCAGCGATGTCGATTTGATCGGTGAGGACGTCGGCGATGCGCTCTCGGATGCGCTCGAGCCTGGAGTCGCCTTCGACGGCTCGGGGGCGAGTCGGGGGGACAGCGCGCGGGTTGAAATGGGCGATATGAAAGATATCCAGGGTGCGGGCGCGGGGCATGGTGACGATATCGGCGGCCATGATATTGACGCCGGTGCTGGCGATGGCGCCGGCGATCTTGGCCAGGGTTCCGGGCTGGTCCGGGGCGCTGACGATGACTTCGGTCACTCCGCGTTCGGGCAGCGGAGTACAGGAGACAGCGATCTGATTCGGGGCGTCAAGAGATAGACAGAAGTTTTCGTATTGCCGAAGTAGGGCGCCCACTTCCGTATCGAGGAGGTGATCCAGGCTGAGTTCGCCGATGAAGGCGTCGCTGTGCTCTCGAGGTAGATCGGGGCGGGATTTCAGGCTCCGCACAAATTGCCGTCGACAACTCTCGCGTTGATCGGGGTCGACTTCTTCGGTGGGGCGGGGGCCGTGCTCCAGAACTTCCCGCAGATATTGGTATAATTCCATCAACAGTGAGGCGTTCCAGTCGTTCATCACGTCGGGGCCGACGGTGGCAATATCACAGTAGGTCAAGGCGGTGAGTTGATTGAGATATTCTACATCGGCGATAAGATCTGCCATCTCGCCCACGACGGCGGGGTCGGAGATGTCGCGTCTTCTGGAAGTGGTGCTCAAATCAAGGTGGTGACGAACCAGAAAGACCAGGCGGTCCACGCCGCCGTCGCTGAGGCCCAGGCGGGGCCCTACGTCTTTCATAAATTGAGCGCCCCGTTCGCTGTGTCCGCCGCCGCGGTTTTTGCCGATATCGTGGAAGAGACAGGACAATAAGAAAGAGCTTCGATTCTCGATCTGGCCTGCGATATGGGTAAAGAAGGGCCAGCGGTGCTCTCCGGGATCGTCGACGAGCAGGGCGCGTCCGGCCTCCAGACATTTCAGGGAGTGAATATCGGTGGTGTAGACATGATAGAGATCGTGTTGGACGTGGCAGACGATTTTTTCGAACTCCGGGACGATTTTGGGCAGCACTCCCAGCTCCAGAAGGCGTTGTGAGGTTCGAGAATTGGCATCGGGATCGACGAGCAGGTCTCGGAGTCGGTGGGCTAATTCCGGGGGGCAGTCGTCGCCTGCGGGCCACTGACGGACGAGAATCTCGATATGGGCTTCCAGGCGTGGATCGAGGAGGAGGTCGTGTTCTCCGGCCAAGACAAGGCTATCGAAGACCTCCTGGTCCGACAGATCGTGATCGTCGGCCAGGGCCAGGCGTTCGCCGAGGAGGGCAAAGGAGCCGCGTCGATCGCTTGACGCAGCCTCGTCAACGATCCATCGGCGCAGACAACGCTCACAGGTCGTGGCGATTCGGCGGCCCCGTCGATAGTAGGCCGCCATTTTGGCTTCGATCTTTGGCTTTAAGACCACCCGCATCTCGTCATCTTCCAGTGGGTCCTGGACGGTCTGCAGGACGCTTTCCAGGTCGTCTTGAAGATCGCTGGTCGGGATATTGGTCAGGCGCACCAGGGCTTCCTGTTCTCGAAAGGTGAGGCGATCGTGTTTTCGGCCGCGCAGGATGTGGATGCGATTTCGAAGATCGAGGAGGGCGTCCAGGTTCTGGCGGTAGATCTCTTTGTGCTCATCAGTCCAGCCGATGTCTTCGTCGACCTGGCGGCGCACATCGAGTTGCCAGCGCACCCGGGCGGCCCAGGCCAGAAAGTTTAGATCTCGAAGGCCTCCCTCGCCATTTTTGACGTCGGGCTCCAGGAGAAAAACGGTCTGTCCGTAGCGGGCGACGCGGTGACGATGGGCCTCAAAGAGAGATTGGACGAATTCTCGACCGGCGTCGTCACCGCGCAGGTGTTCGAGCACAGTATCGCAGGAGAACGCCGGGGGAGGAGTAGGGCCGTGGAGGTGGCGAAGGTCGACCAGGGCGACGGCGGTTCGTTGATCGTCGTCGACCGCTTCGCCGGCCTGGTCGGCAGTGCGAACGGCGTGGGCCAGGCGCATTCGAGTATGTCGAGCCCAGACCATGAGGCGTTCGATAGCCAACTCGAAGTGCTCGTCGTCGGCGACGGCCGGGTCGTGAAGGGCGATCAACACGTCGAGGTCGCTGTGCATGGCGAGTTCGTCGCGGCCGTATCCGCCGGTGGCGTGAAGGGAGACGGAGTCGGTGAAGTCTTCTGGCAGGGCCGCCTTCCACAGATCGATGAGCCAGGCATCGGTCAGTCTTCGGAGGGCTCGTGCGGTCTGAAGTCCACCGGAGCCGGGTTGCCCGGAGAGGACGTCGGGCATCAAGCGGTGGCGACCGTCGAGAAAGGTCTGGTTGGCCTTCTCTACCAGATCCGGTATGGCCAGAGGAGGAGTGGAGTCCATGATAAAGACCGCGTAAAAGCGAAAGGAATGATTGGATCGTGACTCAAAAAAGCGAATCAGGTCCGCCGACGCCGGCATCGCGACCTCACCTTACGGGGAATGTGCCCGGAATCGGAGGACGAATCAAAGAGAATGTCCACGATTTCGAGGTCGAGGAGATCGGCGCGTATCCATTACGCGGCGACGGGCCACATTATTTCTTGTGGGTTCAAAAGCGCGGCGTCGACGCCAGGTCTATGCAGGACGCAGTGGCCAAGCGATACGGCGTGGAGCGTCGCGACATCGGCACAGCAGGCCATAAGGACCGTCAGGCAATTACCCGGCAATGGGTCTCGATTCCGGCAAGAAAAGGCCTCCCGGAGCCGGTCCAGGAGGAGTTGGCTGATGGCATCGAGATACTCCGTGTCACCCGACATGGCAATAAATTGCGCACCGGGCATCTCAAGGGCAATCGGTTTTCGATTCGAATTCGGGGCACCTCGGTTCAGGGAGAAGAGTTAATTCGGTCTGTGGAAAAAGTAGCCGCGCGCCTCCAGGACGAGGGAGTGCCGAATTATTACGGCATGCAGCGCTTCGGGGATGGATTTTCCACGCTTCACGCCGGATGGGAGTGGGTCAACGGCGGAGGCCCCCCGAGGGATCGCTTTCTTCGCGGGATGGCGGCCAGCGCGATTCAGAGCGAGGTATTTAACCGAGTTCTGGCCCGACGGCTTGTGGAAGATACCTGGAAGACCGTTCTGGCCGGCGACATCTTCGAGAAGCTCGATTCCGGGGGGCGGTTCTGGATTGAGGAGTCGGAGCGAGAAGAGACGCAGCGACGGGTGGACAGCGGTGAGATTGCAATCACCGGTCCCATGCCCGGCAGTCGAACGGGGGTTGCTGAGAAAGAGGCAGGAGCGCTCGAGAACGAGATACTTGCAGGGATGGGTCTTCAGAGCGATGACTTTAACGCTCTGGGGCGGCGGGGAAGAGGGACGAGGCGGCCGCTGGTGGTCTCGGTCGACGATCTGAGCGTTTCCGTCGAGCCCCCCGATGAAGTTTTACTTCGATTCTCTCTGCCCGCCGGTAGTTATGCTACGGTAGTGCTTC
>SKNI01000048.1 GCA_007120615.1 Myxococcales bacterium
CCCAGGCCAACTTCCTGAAGTGGTTTTAATTTTCGGCGAATCGAACGAGACTCCTCAAAGAAGACCATCGCCTCGTCGACGGTCATGGCGAAGATATCGGTGATATTTTTACCCCGATAAGTGATGTCCAGAATACGCCCTTTGAATCGCTTTCCGTCGCAGACCTCACAGGGCACATCGACGTCGGCCATAAAGTGCATCTCCACGGTGATGACACCCGTACCGTCACAGACATCACAGCGGCCACCCTTGGTGTTGAACGAGAAGTCTCCCACCGTCACACCGGCCTGCTTCGCCGCATTGGTTCCGGCAAAGATCTTTCGGATCGAGTCGTAGGCTTTGGTATAACTCATGGCGTTGGAGCGGCTGGAGCGTCCAATGGAGCTCTGATCCATCATCTCCACGTCGTCAAAAACCTCGACCCCTTCCAGCCCATCGAAATCCCCGGCCTCCACCCCGCCCTGCCCCTGAAGACGGCGCCATCCGTTATATAAGATCTCCTTCATCAGCGTTGATTTCCCGCTTCCGCTGACCCCTGTAATGACCGAGAGACGCCCGTGGGGAATCTCTACGGTGATGTCCTTGAGATTGTTCTGCCGAGCGCCGAGAAGTCGAATAAAACCCGTCGTCTCGTCCTCTCGGGTCTGTCTGGCCATCCGTTCGGAAGCCGTGAAATCAACGTCCTCTTCGATATCATAATCATCGATAGGCCCGGTATAGGTTAGGGTTCCGCCATTTTCCCCACCTACCGGTCCGAGCTCGATGATATGGTCGGCCCCGATAATGATCTCAGGGTCGTGTTCGACGACGACCACCGTATTTCCGATATCTCGAAGACCTCTGAGAACCTCCAGGAGGCGTCGAGAATCCCTGGCGTGCAATCCGGCCGTAGGTTCATCGAGAACGTAAAGGGTGTCCGTCAGAGCTCTCCCCAGGCTTGATGTCAGATGAATTCGCTGCATCTCGCCGCCAGAGAGCGTTCGCGACTGACGTCCCAATTCCAGATATCCCAGACCGATCTCGTCGAGATAATGAAGCCGATGGTTGATCTCCAAAAGCAGCGGATCGATCCGCGCCTGCACCCTCGATTCGATATCGAGAGTGTCGAAATAGTCTCGCGCTTCTTCGATGCGCATTCCCCAGAAATCACTGATCAGTCGCTCATCGAAATGAACCCGCCGAGCCTCCGGTGCGAGCCTTGTTCCCCGACAATCTTCGCAGAGATCGTAGCCCCGAAATCGGGCCAAAAAGATCCGCACATGAGTCTTATATTGCTTCTTCTTCAGACCACTGAAAAAGCCGGAGATTCCGTTATAGCCCGTTCCTCCGTACCGAATGAAATCGCGCTCTTCGGCGGCGAGGTCGGCAAAAGGGATGTCGACGGCAATGCCCTCTTTCTCACAGGCTTTGACCAGCCGACTCTGCTGACGCTTGTATTTTCCTTTCTGAAAACAGGCAATTACGCCATCTTTGATACTCAGTCGAGGATTGGGGATGACCTTTTTATAATCCACACCCATCGTCTTTCCGAACCCGGAACAGGTGGGACAGGCCCCAAGAGAGCTATTGAAACTAAAGAGCGCCGGCTGCGGCTCGATCAGGTCCTCGCCGCATTCATTGCACCGAAACGCCTGGTCGAATACCCGGGGATCATCGTCGGTTCCATGCTCGTAGACCAGGATTTTTCCGCCACCGAGCGCCATCCCTGCTTCAATGGCCTCAGCCAGTCGCATCTCATCGCCATCTCGCACAATAAGTCGGTCTACGACGACCGGAAAGCTCGGCCGATCCAAAAGATTCTCGATGTCCGATTCTGTGACGTCGACCGTTTCCCCATCGATATAGAGGCGGCGATATCCTTCGGCCACCAACTGCTGCAGAAGGGTCCCCCGAAACTCTTCTCGCGGGGCTTCCACCTCGGCCACCATAATCAGACGAGTTCGATCCTCTAGCCCGCCCAGAGTTTCTGCGACTCGAGACGGATCATCGCGATAGACGGGTATCTCACAATTGGGACAGGAGGTTTCCCCTGCATGGGTGAAGAGCAGATGAAGATAATCATCGATCTCGGTCACCGTCCCCACCGTGGAGCGGGCATTGCTGACCTCGTTTTTCTGCTTTAAGGCCACCGCCGGCTGGACATTATGAATCGCGTCGATGGGGGGCCGGGCCATGCGCTGCAGAAATTGACGCGCATAGGTCGACAAAGACTCCGTATACCGTCGTCGACCCTCAGAATAGAGGGTATCAAACGCCAGGCTCGATTTACCCGATCCGCTGACACCGGTGACCACCGTCAGATGATGATGGGGAATCGTGCAATCGATATTCTTGAGGTTGTGCGTACGCACACCGCGCAGGGTTACAACGTCCATGAGGCAAGGATCCATTGGAGGGAAAATACCGCGACTGCCGTCGCCAGAAACTCTTATCGAGCAGAACGCGTCAGATCCAGAGTGGATTCCAACTCTTGCAGTCTTTCGTGGACCCCCATAAACGGTTCGGCCAATTCCTGGGCCCGGGCCAGACTGGCCGCGGCCGGAAAATACTGTCCCGCCTGCAGGTGGGCTACCGCTCGAAGGTAGTGAAATTCTGCCTCTCCTTCGTCGGTATTCGCCGGTGCTTCACTGACGGCCCGGTCCATATACCCGAAGACGTCAAAGGGGCGAAGTTGACGAACCATCGAAGTGATCCGAAGGCGCACCCACAGATCTTCGGCGTCTACCTCAGGAGCATAAAACACTCCCGATTCGCTCTGGAGAAGTCGATCGGCTTCTTCGTATTGAGCAGTGTCGATGAGGTATTCGATAAACTCTACCGCCGCTCGCAAGGTCTGACGGGGGCCGTGATCTTCGTCGGGCTCAGCGCGAAAGGCCTCTCGGAGCGCATCTTCGTACACCTGATCGACGTCCATTCGGGGCTCGGCGAGCGCCGCCATCCATTGAAGGCGGGCCCGTTCACCGACGGCGGAAGCGGGCAAGGTGTCGTGAAGATGTCTCACCAACCCTGCTCGATAGTTGGAGGTGGCGTCCCCATCGGAGAGGGCACGCAATAATTGTGCGCGCGCTGCCGACTCCGAGCTTCCCGCGGCTGCACACTTGGCCAGATGAAAATGGCCTCCGGAGCGGTCTCCTGAGAAGAGTCGAACCGAACCGACCGTGCAATGGTGCTCGTTGCGACTCGAAGCCAACGCCCTTCCCTCTCCCAGAACGGAGCGAACTCGGCTCATCGCGCTTCGCGGATCGTCGCGCTCTACAAGTAGCCGGGACAGGCTCTGGACAATATCCCGTCGGTAATGAGCGGGAAGGTCATCGGGAAGTCGTCGACTTACATCATCTAATCGTTGGACATAGTCATCGAATGCCTCTCGACTCTCTGCCAGATCGGCAGCGGTCACCAGAACTTCGTGACGAATCTGTGGGGCCGCCGATGGTGATAATTCCTCCAGAATCTCCAGGGCGATCTGAACGGAATCTCGTGCTTCCTGGTCCTGCTCGTCGGCATAGAGAAGACGCGCCTTCCTGGCCCGTGCGCGAGCCAAAAGAACTCGACTCTCTTCTCGATTCGTCAGACTCTCCGGGAGGCTATCCAATCGGTTCAGGGCTCGCTCCACCAGGCCCGCCGCCTCTTCCATATCACCACGTGCCATCGCCAATTCCGCTGCGAGATGGAGTACCGAGATATGTTGCAGATCGCCAAACTCCTCGGCCTGCCGCAGCGCCTCCTCCGTCAATTGCGCGCCCATCCCCCGATTATCCCGAAAATATTGAGCATGGCCTCGGTACAGGTCGATACGGGTGGCGTGAAGCGGGCTCGCTACATTATCCATCTGAGCCAATTGTTCAAAGTCACCGTATCGGTAGAGGGCCTCCGCCAACTTCAGGGCTGCTTCAAATTGAGCGCTGCTTCGGTTGGCGTTGATCGCCGCCTGTCGGGATGCTCGATAAAGTGAGACCGTCAGCGTATCGAATCCACGAGCGTGGAAATCGTCGCCCATCTCCAGAAGCACAGCCGGTGCGCTTCGCGGGGCCAGATCTTTACGCAGCAGATCAAAGGCCTTTTGGATGGCATCAACGGCTACGGCATCTTCTCCTGAGTAATCGAGATCGCTGCTCATCTCCCCGGCCAGCGCTGCTCGATAAAGAAGCGCGCTTGCCCGAGCAAAAGCCCATCCATCGGCTTCCGGAAGTTCGGAGAATAGAAACTCTTCTAGATCCGATGCAGCGTCCAACTCTCCTCGCTGGAGAAAGCGATATCCCCCCTCAAGAAGGGCGAGAACACCATCGGGGCTCGCCATAAATTGACGAATTCGCTGCCCACAATTGCGGTCCACCATGGTGGCTCGAGTTTCACTCTTCGCCGCAAAGACCACATCCGCACAGATAACACCGAGCGTTTGATTTACCGATCCCTCAAAGAGGGCCGTTCCACTTCGAAGGCTTCCTTCAACCAGAAGATTGCCCAGGGTTCGAATGTCAGCCTCATCAGCTGTCGCCTGGTAGCCGTGATGAGTCAGACCGAAGACGACGACCGGATCCACGTTGTCAATGAAG
>SKNI01000517.1 GCA_007120615.1 Myxococcales bacterium
AACCGGTGGGAAGTTTCATCTTCGCCGGCCCCACCGGAGTGGGTAAAACCGAGGTCGCTCGCCAGCTGGCCAGCTCCCTTGGGATTGCGTTTCTGCGCTTTGATATGTCCGAATATATGGAGCGCCACGCCGTCAGCCGCCTCATCGGCGCCCCTCCCGGATATGTGGGCTACGATCAGGGAGGACTGCTCACCGAGAAGATCCGAAAAACGCCCCACGCCGTGCTCCTCCTCGATGAGATCGAAAAAGCCCATCCCGATATCTTCAACGTCCTTCTCCAGGTCATGGACAACGCCAAATTGACCGACAATAACGGACGAGAGGCTGATTTTCGAAATATCATTCTCATCATGACCTCCAACGCCGGCGCCAAAGATATGGCCCAGGCCGTGGTGGGCTTCAATCAGGGCATCGATCTTACCAAGGCCAATAAGGCGATGGAGAAGACCTTTTCTCCGGAGTTTCGAAATCGTCTCGATGATATCGTCATCTTCGACTCTCTGCCCCGGGATGTGATCCTGAAAGTGGTCGATAAATTCATCGACGAGCTCGAATTTCAGCTCAGCGATCGAGACGTCCAGGTCACCCTCGACGAAGACGCCCGAGCCTGGCTCGCCGAACGGGGATACGATGAAACCCTTGGCGCTCGGCCCCTGGGACGAACCATTCAGGAGTTCATCAAGCGACCCCTTGCCGAGGAGATCCTCTTTGGAGAATTGGAAAACGGTGGAGAAGTCCAGGTGGGGGTCAAAGATGGTAAGCTGACCTTCGAATTCTTCCCGGCCAATGAACTCGCCGAGGCTGTTCCCTGAACTTATCTTGGTGATAGGCGACCATGAATAACATTGCTGTCTCGATCCCGGGAAAACTATTTCTTCTCGGAGAATACGCCGTCCTGGCCGGCGGCCCGGCACTTTTGACCACAGTTGATCGAAAAATCCATATCCATCCCCGGGCAGACGGGGATGGATATCGTGTTCTGGGCCCCTCTTTTTCCAACCCTCTCCACCTGCCCGAACTCGTCGCTCAAGTCTTGAGAAAAGAGCAAGACCTGAACGTTGAGATCGACAATCTCACCGTCGATCTTCGCGAATTCTACACCTCAACAGGCACAAAATTGGGCATCGGCTCCTCCGCTGCGTCCACAGTGGCCCTCGTCGCCTCACTAGCACCCGAACTATCCCGGCAACAGCGCTTTGAACTCGCCTTTACTGCCCACCGAGCCCTCCAGAGCGGACGAGGCAGCGGGGCCGATATCGCAGCCAGCGCCTTCGGCGGCACACTCGGCTATACCCTGCTCCAAAAGTCATCTCTATTCGATGACCTCATCGATTTCTCGATCCCCACAGACGCACTGCAGACCAAAGAAGCACTGCAGACCTCGGCCGCCAGCATTGAGACCGGCCTCTTTCTTCCGTCGAATCTTCAACTCCACGCCGTCTGGACCGGCGCCCCCGCCCACTCCCTGTCCTTTATCGCCGGCGTAAAAGAAGCTCTCTCCACCAGACGAGAAGCGATCCGGGATCTATTTGGCTCCATCGCGCAAAACTCTCGCTCCGGCATCACCGCCCTCCACAATGACGACGCTTCAACCTTTATCGAAACCATCCGCCAGGGCGACCAGCTTATGGAGCAACTGGGCACTCTCTGCGATCTGCCCATCATCACCGACATCCACCGAGAACTCCGCGCACTGGCCGAATCAGCCGGCCTCACGGCAAAGCCATCCGGCGCCGGTGGCGGAGATTTCAGTCTCATCGCCGGTTCAGCCGGTATCCCGCTCCCGCCCAAAATCAAAGATAACTATCTGACACTCACCATCGCACCCTGATTTCTGAGTCAGGGTGCGGGCCTGTTGGGGCGTGGTGATCTTATTTATTCGAAAAGACCGCTCGCAGATATTCACGCCGCATCGTCGCGATGGTCCCGATGGAGATCTCTTTCGGGCAGGCAGCTTCGCACTCCCCGATATTGGAACAATTTCCAAACCCCTCGATATCCATCTGCTCCACCATATTCTGCGCTCGTCGGGTCCGCTCCGGGAGCCCCTGTGGGAGCATCGCCAGATGGGTGACTTTTGCTCCCGTAAAGAGCGAGGCCGAGGCGTTAGGGCAGGCCGCCACGCAGGCTCCACAGCCAATGCAGGCTGCCGCGTCCATGGCGAGGTCGGCGGCATCTTTGCCGATTTTGAGAGAGTTAGCATCGGGCTTGGGACCGGTGCTCACCGAGACATATCCACCGGCAGAGATAACCCGGTCCAGTGAATCTCGATCCACGACCAGATCCCTGATTACCGGAAAAGCATCCGCTCGAAAGGGTTCGACGACCAGCGTTTCTCCGTCCTTAAAACTGCGCAGGTGAAGCTGACAGACCGTAGTCCCCCGCTCTCCGCCATGGGCCTGTCCATTGACCACGCAGCCACAGGTCCCGCAGATTCCCTCTCGGCAATCGCTGTCAAATTCAATGGGAGCTTCGCCCTTATGGATCAGATCTTCGTTGATCACATCGAGCAATTCCAGAAAAGACATCGCCGGATTGATATCTTCAGCCGTGTAGTTCTCGAAGCGGCCTGCCACGTCGGGACCGGCCTGTCTCCAGACCTTCAAATGCACGGTCATCGTTTCATGTGCCATCGATACTCCTTTCTTCACACTGTCGGCGGTCTTCGAAGGCTCCACAGCCATCACCTATTATTTATAGCTACGCGTTGAGAGCTCAACGTTTTCGAACTCCAATTCTTCTTTATGAAGTTTGGGAGCGCTGGGATCTCCGTCCTCATTATACTCCCAGGCTGCGACATAACAGAAATTCTCGTCGTCACGACGCGCCTCACCTTCGTCACTCTGATGCTCCTCGCGGAAATGCCCTCCGCAGGACTCTTCCCGCTCCGAGGCATCAATCGCCATCAACTCCGCCAACTCCAAAAAGTCGGCCAGTCGCCCGGCGAGTTCGAGCATCTTGTTGAACCCGTCGGTGTCGGGGAGCTTGAGGTCATTCCAGAACTCGTCTCGCAACTCGCTGATACGGGTTCGCGCTTTTGCCAGGCCTTCTTTGGTCCGGCTCATCCCCACCTCGGCGTACATGATTTCCCCGAGATCCTTATAAATCTCAATCACCGTGCGGCTACCTTCGCCGCCTATCTTCAGCATCTTCTGGAGGTGCGCCTCGACATCGGCCATCGTCTCTTTAAAGCCGTCATGCTCGGTAGTCACCGGCGCCACATCGTGATTGGCCAGGTAATCACCCACGGTATGGGGAATTACAAAATAGCCGTCCGCCAGCCCCTGCATCAGCGCGCTGGCCCCGAGACGATTTGCCCCGTGATCCGAGAAATTGGCCTCTCCCGCGACAAATAGCCCCGGGATATTGCTCATCAACTGGTAATCCACCCACAAACCACCCATCGCATAATGGACGGCCGGATAGATCCGCATGGGCCTCTCATAGGGATCTTCGTCGGTGATCTTGTGATACATATGGAAGAGATTGCCGTATTTATCGGCGATCTTATCTCTTCCCTGCTCCTTGATGGCGTCTCTGAAGTCCAGATAAACCGCGCGGCCCGTGGCTCCCACACCGCGGCCCTCATCGCAGACGTATTTTGCGTTGCGAGAGGCAACATCCCGAGGCACCAGGTTTCCGAAGCTCGGGTATTTGGTCTCCAGATAATAATCCCGATCTTCTTCCGGAATCTCGTGGGCCAATTTGTGGGTGTCTTCTTTCTTCTTCGGTACCCAGACGCGCCCGTCATTTCGCAGACTCTCGCTCATCAGCGTCAACTTGGACTGGTAATCTCCACTCTGGGGAATGCAGGTGGGGTGAATCTGCACATAGCAAGGATTGGCAAAGAGCGCTCCTCGCTTATGGCATCGCCAGGCGGCGGTGGCATTGGAGTTGAACGCGTTGGTGGATAGAAAATAGGCTCGTCCATAACCGCCGGTACATAGGACCACGGCATCTGCCACGTGGCGCTCCAACTCACCGGTAACAAGGTCCCGGGTGATGATCCCTCGAGCTTTTCCATCGATAACCACAAGGTCCAACATCTCTCGACGGGGCAGCATCTCGACATGCTTTGTCTCGACCTGTCGCATCAACGCCTGATAGGCACCCAGCAGCAATTGCTGTCCTGTCTGACCCCGGGCGTAAAAGGTTCGGGAGACCTGAGCTCCTCCAAAGGAGCGATTGGCCAACTCCCCGCCGTATTCTCGGGCAAAGGGCACACCCTGAGCGACGGCCTGGTCGATGATATTATTGCTCACCTGAGCCAGGCGATAGACATTGGCCTCGCGACTTCGAAAGTCTCCACCCTTGATGGTGTCGTAGAACAGACGCCACACACTATCGCCGTCATTGGGATAGTTTTTGGCGGCGTTGATCCCACCCTGAGCGGCGATCGAATGGGCTCGTCTGGGAGAATCCTGAATGCAGAAGGACTTTACGCTATAGCCCATCTCTCCCAACGACGCCGCAGCCGACGCTCCGGCGAGCCCGGTTCCAACGACGATGATCTCGTGTTTCTTCTTATT
>SKNI01000080.1 GCA_007120615.1 Myxococcales bacterium
ATCCTCGATGGGCCCACCGGCGTCGTTGAGGGCGGTCTGAATCGCGTCCACCGCTCCCAGATCGGTGGCCGACCAGGCGGTGAGGACGCCGAAGCGGGTAAAGAGGTTATGTTCCGGGGTGTCTAAAAGATCGACGTAGATCTGGGGAAAGAGTCCGATGGCGTTGGAGAAGCGTCCGTCGGTCTGGATCTCAGTCAGCGGAAAACTCTCGGTGTCGAGATCGGCCAGGTTTTCGATTCCCACCGCCACCGACCGGGCCGACTCAAAGGCCAGGATATGTTCAAAGAGCAGCAAACCCACGTTTAAGTCCCGGGCGAAGCTAAAGGTGGTGATCGGTTCGGTCACCCGGGGGTTGGCGTCGCCGCTTGCATAGTTTGCCTCCATGGTCAGGGTGACGGGGCCGAAGGTGACGTCTACCAGGCCACGACCGCCGTAGGCTTCAAAGCGTTGCGGTCTCGGTGAGCGGCCGGTCAGGGCTCCGAAGCCCTCCGAGATCTCTTCGGTTTCGCCCCGGATATGGGAAAATTGAAATTCTAAACCCACGTTCTCCACACCGGTTCGAAATTGAAAGGGAAACGCATAGATTCGGCTGTTGAATTGCTCGTTTCGAAGGTGGGTCAGGGTTCCCGAGACTTGCAGTCCCTGCCAGTCCCATCCGAGCCAGTCCGCTTCGCTGACCAGCCACTGCAGGTTGGTGCCCATCTGACGAAGGTCATCGTCGGTGCGGGAGATATCGTTTTGTCGAAAGAAGTCATAAAAGAGCGCCCAGATCACTCCGTCGTCCATGGAGGGATCGGCGACGTGATCTCCGCCGGAGGCGATGGTGCGAATGATCTCGTCGAGCTTGGTCCCGAAGAGGATTCGATCGGCAGCATCGGAGTACTGGCTGACACCCCATCGATTGTGTCGATCACCGTCGTGGGCGGTGATGGTCGCGCCGTAATTTAGCGGCTGGCGACCCACCCGCAAAACTCCGAAGGGAAGGTTGGCGTCGGCGTAGAGGAAGTTGATCTCCAGAAGATCGGCTTCTACAAGAACCGGTCCATAATCCTCGCGATTTAAAGGGTCACCGCCTGGCAACAGGCCGATCTCCCAGCGGGTAAGGTTCGGGGTCTTCGTCGCCAGCGATACTCCGGAGTTTGACGACGGAGTTCCGAGAAATCGCCCGTTATCCCCAAAGAGTACTCCATCGAGAGCGTCCATCTGAAGGTTGACGGACATTACGCCGTCCAGGATCGCCGCTGCATTGACCCGACCTCGTTGCTCGGTCCAGCCGATATCGCGCACCGCGGTTCCGCTCAACTCCACGGGGTCAATCCTGAGCGAGCGAACTCTGTATTCTCCGCCGACATCGAAGACGATTCGACCCTCGTCGTCGTCTTCTTCCTGGGAGAGATCCGTAAGCGGTGGGAGCTGGGATGGAGGATCTTCGGGCTCGATCATTACATGGGGCTCGCGCTCCTCCATATTCTCGACGACTGGCTGGGGATCGATGACGTTTTCGAGTTCGGCGACCTCTTCGTCTTCATCGACCTCTTCGTCTTCATCGACCTCTTCGTCTTCATCGACCTCTTCGTCTTCATCGTCTTCGGCGAGGTCCGATTCCTCCTCACCTTCGTCCCGGGCTTGCAGATCTTCGTTGTGATCAGACTCGATGACCTCCACTTCACTCTCTTCTGCGCCCTCCTGGGCAACTGCGACGGGAGCCGCCAGAAAAATAACGAGTAATGTGGCGATCGAGGGGAGGACGCAAATGCGTAGAGAGGAGAACATCATTAAAAAGCTCCGGAGCTACGGTTCTGTCGAAGGAATGCGCCCGTAGCGTACGTCGGAGAACGTTTCAAATCAATGGTCTTCTAAGAGTGGATGGTGATCAGGTTTGACTGTTTGCGGAGGGCGGACGTCCCCGTCCGCATCAGAGAAAAATGCGCCTTTTATTCAATGCGGACGAGGACGTCCGCGCTGCGGTTGTCATCGGACGCTTCCCTGTGTAGCGTCTTGACCGGACGATTAATCACCTGGCCAGACTTTCTACGAGACGATGATGAGAGACCTTCCCTTCGCCGATATCCATTGCCACCCGACGCTATATGCGTTCAATCGAATGCGAAATACACCGGAGTTGGAGTCCGATCCCGATGTCTTTCATCCCTGGTTTGAGTGCACGTCAAACCTGGACGATATGATCGCCGGGGGCCGGGGGACGAGCTATTCTCAGGGTAACTTTCCGCGGATGATCGAGGGCAATGTCAAGTTGGCGTTTCACTCGTTTACCCCGATCGAGAAGGGCTTTTTCTCCGGCAGCAGCCACGATGATGAGCGGCCCTTTTTTCGAGAGATCTGGAGGTGGTGTCGAGGAAAGACTCCTGTTGCGGCCCTGGGACGATTGTTGAAAAAGGACGTCGACGGAGCGGCCCGTGAGGTCACCGGATTGTTGAGAAATGACGGTCCACTTCGGCAGTTAATTCAGCATCTGGTCATGCAATATCCCTTCGCGAGAGTGAAGTTTCTGACCTCCCAGGACTATGATTATTGGGAGGAGTTGCACGCTGAATACGAATTTCTAAAGAGTCGCAACGGAGTAGACTCCAGCGCCGAGATCGTCAGCCCCGATGGTCCGAAGGTGGTGACGGGACGCTATCAAATCGTGGCCACGGCAGAGGAGTTAGAGGAGTCTTTCGAGCGAGACGACGAGGTCGCCCTGGCGCTGACCATTGAGGGAGGCCACGTATTTTCGGTGGGCAGGGATCTGGAGCCCTTATCGGTGGAGGAGATCACGAAGCGAATCGGGGCTCTCAAAAAGTGGGAACATCCGATCCTATTTTTGACCCTGGCTCATCACTTCGATAACGGTCTCTGTGGGCACGCCCACAGTCTGCTGGATGCGGCGGACTGGATCATGGATCAGGAAGCACGGCTCAATGAGGATTTTGATTCTCTCCGCGGGATCCACGCGACCCGGGAACTTCTGGATCTGGACGAGGACCTCCGGGACCGAGGGGGGAGGCGAATCGTGCTCGACGTTCGTCATATGAGCGCTCGTACTCGAAAGACCTATTATGATGAGATCGTTGGTCCCTACAATCGCTGGCGAGGGGAGCAGGACGAGGAGTATCGCCAGCGTTATCCGAAGATCCCGGTGGTGATGAGCCACGGTGGCTATGCTGGAGTTCCCTCCCTGGAACAGATGATCGCCGACCAGGATAAGGAGAGCGATCACTGGCATCGGGGAGGCTATTACGCCTGGAATATCAACTTGAGCGATGAAGACATTCGGGTCATTCACGACACCGGTGGACTGGCGGGACTCTGCTTCGATCGACGAATTCTGGGGATGGGACCCCGGCAGAAAATCCACGACGATCTGGTGCCGGAGCTTTTGATCAAGCATATCTTTGCCATGGTCGACGTGGTCATGGTCGATGACCGTATCGATGGATCGAAAAAGCACACCATCTGGGATTGTATCACCATCGGCAGCGACTTCGACGGGGTCATTCATCCGCTGCAGGCCTATCCCACGGCTCTGGAGTTGACCCGGTTTAGTCAAGACCTTCGACGACGCCTGGAGCAAGAAAAACACACCCGGATGATTCTCGAGATCGGGGTCGACGAGATCGTCGAGAAGATCGCCTGGAAGAATGCTTTTGAGTTCGCCCGAAAGCATCTGCCCGCCGCCGGGGGAGTCTCGAGGTCGCAAACAAAGAAGGTCAAAGAAAAGGATCTGGCCCATGCGTAATTGGCTCATATTTAGAGGACTGGCCCGGGAGCGACGACATTGGGGTTCATTTGTCGATATCTTCTCCGAGATGGTGCCAGGTAGCCGGCTGCACGGGCTCGATTTTCCGGGCGTGGGAACCGAGAATGACCGATCTTGTCCGGCTTCGATCGACGCAATCGTGGCCGATTGTCGAAGGCGGTGGCAGGCATTGAGAGCCGAAGTGGACGGTCCCTGGTCGATTCTGGGGATCTCGCTGGGAGGGATGGTCAGCATGGACTGGAGCGCCAGGCATCCGGAAGACTTTGAGCATCTGGTCGTGATCAACTCATCGACCCGAGACTTAAGCTCTCCGCTTCGCCGCCTCAATCACAAAGTGATCCCCCAGTTGGCCGCCGCGATCATGGAGAAAGATCCCGTAAAGAGAGAGCGAATGGTGCTCGGTTTTACCTCCCGAATGGCCACCGATATCGAGGGCAACGCCCGGCGGGCAGCGGCTTATATGGAGGACTCCCCGATCAAGCGCCGAACCGTATTTAAGCAACTTTTTGCGGCGGCGCGGTTTACGGCCCCTCAAAAAATCGATATCCCGACCCTTATCTTGGCTGGTGCTCAAGACCCGCTGGCCGATCCGCGGTGTGCGTTTCGTCTCTCCCGTCATCTGGGAGCGGCCCTTCATATTCACCCTGAAGCCGGCCACGATTTATCGCTGGACGACCCGGCCTGGATCAGCCGGCAGGTCTCGACCTGGCTTGAAGCTCAGAGCGGATACGAGCAGATCGCTACGGAAGCAGCGGAGTAATATGGGCA
>SKNI01000680.1 GCA_007120615.1 Myxococcales bacterium
CGCTCCATCAATTCAAAGGCCGGGCATAAGAGCACCAGTCGGTCGACCTTCCCGGGATTTCGCTCCGCCCACAACGTGGCTAGATAGGCGCCGATGCTCGAAGCGCTGATCCTCCACGGCTTACCATCACTGAACTCACGATCCATCTCATCGAGAGCTTCCAGCGCTTTCGTATAGGTGATCTGGGTGAACGACGGTCGGTTCAGTTCCGGCAATATCAACTCATGACCCCGACGGCGAAAAGCCTTGGCCAATTGCAGCCCTTTGTTAGAGCGGCTGCTCGATGAAAAGCCGTGAATATGGGCGTAACGAAACTCCATTCAAAATCCTCTGACATAATACTCCAACTCACTTCGATTACCGCGAATGGTTGGATCGGCAGGGGGAATTTTGCAACCAGAATTCATTCATTTGCAAAACCTGGGACAAGACGTTTCAAACTCCCTATTGCAATTAATTTGCATTAGCATTAGAGGTTGGCAAGTGTTTATGTCTGACAATGATGAGAATTTACGATGAACTTCCGGCAACAGAAAATCTGTTTGAGCGCTGTCGTGCTCGCTATCTGCGCGTGCAACAGTCCATCTGGCCCACAGGACTTTGATGCTGGTCACACCGACGTCTCCCCTGTCGAGACCTTCGATGTCCGAGACGACCCGATGGATACAGGCCCCGGCACCGGGGATACAGGCTTTGACGCCGATCCAATTTCCGATGCCAATTTCAACGCCGACGCCTTCGATACTGGTCCCGACGCAACCGCTGAGGACACCGATACAGCCCCCATACAACCCGAATTTGAGACCGGTGACCCACCCACCGGTACGGGACTGATAACCATTGGAACTGGTCGCCTATCCTTTCAACCATTGATGCAGGGCGACACGATTCGATGGGAGATGGGCGTTCAGGGCGGCCATCATATCTGGGTCGCCGTCGAGTTCGATGACGAATTGATCGATGGGATAGACGAGGAAACCCGACGGGCCATTCTGCATCGCTATCGAATCGTGCACCAGGACGGAACTCTACTCGCTGAAGCGACTCGCATCGGAGGACTGCAGGAATGGGATACCTGGACTGCTATCGGTCTCTACGCCGTCCTGCAGGCTCAACGAAGACCGAGCCGATTGGACGGGGACCTTCTGCAGTACCGAGTGGAGGTCGAGATCGAAGATCACCCACCGATATACCGTGAAGTATGGCTCTACAGCGAATGCTGCGACTGATTTTTGATGGTTCAGGAGACTCGATTTATGAATGTGAGAACCCCAGCAATTTTGATTCTTGGCTTTATTCTTTTCAGCTTAGTTCTGCTGACTGCAGGGTGTGGCAAAGAGAGCGACGCCAATGACTCCACCAACCAAAACCAGGATGCCGGCCATTTCGACGTGCATGACGAAGACGCAGATAACGAAGACGTCCACGACGAAGACGTCGACCCTTCCGATGATGCTACCTGGTCAAAAACAAATGCTCCCTGGCCCTCTGCATTTCTTTCGGTGAGCGGAACTTCATGTTCCGATATCTGGGTGGTCGGGGCACGGGTCCATGACCAGGCCACCGTACTTCATTTTGATGGCGATCGTTGGGAGCGCACTGAGATCGAAGATGAGGTCGACCTGTGGTGGGTCCACACCACAACGGATGGAGAGGTCTTTCTGGGAGGAAGTGACGGCGCTGTTCTTCGCCTCGTCGATGGAGCGTTTGAGCGCTTCGATACGCTCTCACTGGCGCGCCATACGGTCTTCGGTGTCTGGGGCTCGGGAGAGGATCTCTACGCCGTAGGTGGAATTGGAAGCCGAAGCGGTTTTGTCTGGCACTTCGACGGTGACCAGTGGCGATCACTGCCGTTACCCAAAGATATCCCACTATTGGAAAATGGAGTTGCACCGGGTCTTTTCAAAGTATGGGGAGACGACCACGGAACGGTATGGTTTGTGGGTGCTGCCGGGACCGTACTTCGCCGCGACGCCGACGGCCCGCTGACCCTTGTGGAGGTCCCGACGAAGCGTACGTTATTCACCATCCATGGAAACGCCGACCAGGTAATTGCCGTGGGAGGAGATGGCTCCGGGCTGATCGTAGAGTTGTCCGACGATCCGAAGATCATTGAGCCTCAAGGCGCCCCACTTTTTCAGGGCATTAGCGTGCAAGATAACGGCGAGGCCTGGGCCGCTGGCGGCTTCGGTGAACTCTACCATCGCGACAACGAGGGGAGCTGGGAGCGGGTCGACTCGGGGCTCGACCTCTTCATAGAGTCACTCCACGCGGTCTGGAGTTCCCCCGACGGAGAGGTCTGGGCCGTCGGTGGAAATGTCATCTCACCCGAACTCGATCAGGGTCTCATATTGACGAATCGGGAGGATTTCGAGATGCCGCCGCTGCCCGAACCTCCCGAGTTCATCGACGAGACCGATCCCGATCATTGCCACGATGATATCGTCTCCCGCGGCGACCATGGCTCCCTGGCCCGGCGCTGGATCGAGCAGAACCTGCAAGCCATCCGCCTGGAAGTGCCCGAACCGGGAGTCCATGCTCGCAATCTCTATCACTTGTCGGTGGCTCTATTTGACGCCTGGGCGTCCTTTGAAGAGGAGCAGTCTGGGGTGGTCGTCGATGTGAACGCCGGGGAGTACCTGGAAGAACATGGCGCCACCGACCGCGACGAAGTCATGAGCTATGCTGCCTATACGCTGCTGGCCCATCGCTACGGCGATTCTCTGGGAGCCCGGCGCTCCACCGCCTGCTTTCGTCAAGTTCTGGAGGATCTTGGCTATGACCCACAGGAAGCAGCCGCCCCGTCACGGCCGCAGGCTACATTGGGCGTCACCATCGGTCAGGAGATCATCGACCACTTCTTCAATGACGGAGCTCTCGAAGAGTTCGGCTATGTGGATGAAGACTATCACCCCCCGGCCCCTCCTCTTTCTGTCGACGAACCCGGCACTGACAGCGAAGATCCCGAGTTGTGGCAACCGTTGGATCTGGCCCAGGCAATTACCCAGAACGGAATCGCCATCGATGGTGGGGAGCAAGGCTATATCGGGCCCCATTGGGGAGAGGTAACACCCTTCTCGATCACTCGCCCCGCTGCCGATCAGAGTTATGTGGAGCCCGGACCCCGACCATCGATCGGCCCAGCGCTTCAGCAGTGGGTTGTGGAAGTACTCGAGAAGACCGCCTGGCTCGACACCGAAGACACCACCACCATGGATGCTTCTCCCGGAGCCTATGGAAATAACAGTCTCGGAGCCGACGACGGCGATGGCCACGAACTCAATCCCAGGACCGGCCACCCCTACGAACCACAGATCGTTAGGCGTAGCGACTTTGGGCGGGTTTTGGCTGAATATTGGGCAGATGGCCCCGACTCCGAGACCCCGCCGGGACACTGGAATACCATCGCCCACCAGGCCATGGATCACCCCGACTTTCAGCGGCGACTCTTCGGTACCGGCGATCTTCTCGCCGAGTTGACCTATGACGTGCATCTCTATCTGTTACTCAACGGGGCTCTGCACGATGCCGCAATCGTCGCCTGGGAGCTCAAACGACTCTATGAAACGGCCCGTCCGATCACGTTGATTCGCTGGATGGGTGATCAGGGCCAGGCCACCGATCCGGCTCTGCCCAACTACCATCCGGATGGTTTGCCGCTGGTAGACGGGCTCATCGAGGTGATCACCGAGGCTTCCACGGCTCCCGGTCAGCGCCATGAATACCTGGCGGCATATATCGGTGAGATCGCCGTCTTCACCTGGCCGGGAGCCCCGGGAGACTACCGCCACCGGTCCTCGCGCTGTGTCTGGATGCGAGCCGTGGAGTGGAGCCCTTATCAACCGAGCACCTTTGTGAGCCCCGCCTTCCCAGGCTACGTCTCCGGCCATAGCACGTTTAGTCACAGTGCAGCCGCCCTGCTCACCAGCATCACCGGCGACCCGTTCTTCCCTGGTGGATTGGCCGAGTTTTACGCCGAGGGACACGCCTATTTGGATTTCGAAAGTGGCCCCTCAGCCGATCTACGCCTGCAGTGGGCTACCTATCAGGACGCTGCCGATCAGGCCGGCCAGTCTCGAATCTGGGGTGGAATCCATATCGCCCCCGATGACTTCGACGGGCGCAATTACGGCGCAATCGTTGGCGAATCCGCCGTTCAGTGGGGCCGAGAAAATCTAGCTGCAGTCGAAGATTGATCACATAAATCACCCGTTTCATCCTCGGGCAAAATAGATGCCTTTATTTTCGCCCTTCACTATGATGCAAATAAATTGCATTTGCATACAATCACCAAAGGAACGACAGATGTATTCGAATCGAAAGAATCATATTCAAATAGCGCTCGCGCTGCTTGTAGGAAGTGCGGTCTTGCTCTTGGCCCCCGCCTGCGGCGGCGAGTCGGCCAGTTCTTGTTCCGTCGAACAACTCGACGATGGTCAGGCTCTTGTAACCTGCACCGATGGGACCACAGCGGCCGTCACGGGTCCCGGCGCCTCCGCTGAAAGCTGCA
>SKNI01000204.1 GCA_007120615.1 Myxococcales bacterium
AAACGGTCTATTTGACGATCTTCGAATTTCGCTCACCGCTCGACATAGCGTTGCTATGCCTCGGGATTCGCAAAATCCGAATCTCATTCAAATATCCTCGTTTCTGCTCGGTCCGCCTTTTTCAGATGGAAACTATTTAGTCCCCATCTGTAGAAGTTATCAGGAGCGTCCACGGGATTTTCGGCGTCCCCGAGATTTTCCGCGTCCTCGGGACTTGCGTCCTCCGCGAGAACCCCGTCCTTTGGAACTCTTTCGTCGGGAACGGCTGGAGCTCTTCCGGCTGCTGGGGTTTCCGATCTGGACCGCCCAGAACTCCGACTCACGCAGAGCCTCTACAAATTGACTCTGGGTCTTGAGGTCATCCTCGAAGAAAGTGGCGTATTGGCCAATCTTGGAGGCATCACTATTGGGATCGCTTCCGCCCACGGTGCCGAGCCCCATGAAGGTGGCAGCCTCCAGGGCGAAGTTATTCTGCAACTCACCAACCCGGGGGTTAAAGACTTCCACCGCTCCCAGCCTGTCGAAGGTGAAGATATAATCACCCATATTAAAGGGGATCTCCAGATCGTAGGGTCGGGCAGCGATGACGAAGCCGTTTTTGTCGTCGAAGAGTTCCATCACCGCTTCGGCCGCCGGGGTGGTGCGATGGGTCAACCACCGCCACTCTTCGGCGATATAGAAGTCGTCGATATTGGGAGCAAAGCCGAGCAGAATTCCCCGGTCGGTGGGGATTTCAACACCGATAAAGACTGCCAGGTCGCTGAATTCGTTTCTGGCGATCTCCAGGATTGCCTGACAATGGGACGTGTTGAGGGTCTCGCAGAAGGCGACGCCGTCGAGGCCGGCGTCCTGGGCTTTCTTAAGAACCTGTCGGGGGGTCACGGAGACGCCCGGAGAGAGATTTGATTTTGCGTGCAGATCGATCAGCATAGGCTCATTTTCTTTTGGTGGGAAATTACAAGCAATTATCAAAGTCCGCGCTGACTTCGCGACGGACGAATCAGGAAGTTTGGCGCAGGCTAGCTTCCGAAGGGTGTTCTGTCGAGTCCTCATTGTCTTCGTCGGGAGTGACGTCGATGATCTCGTCGCCTTGTCTGGAGGCGCCGGCGAAGGGGCTGTCGAATTGTTCGCCCATCCCGGCTCCGAACGGGCCGAAGGGATCGGCACCGGGGGATCCGCCGGTCATAAATCCCATGGTGTCGGCGGCCATTTTCTTCTGGAAGTATTTCTTGGCGATCACCCGCAGGGGCTTTCTCAGGGGCGGAACCAATAAAAAGATGGCGGCCACGTCGGTGAGAACGCCGGGGGTGATCAAGAAGACACCGGCGATCAAAACCGCCAGTCCGTCGAGAAGACTATCGGCCGGGATCTGGGCCTCACTAAGATCGCGTTGAATATTGGCCCAGGCCCGGCCACCTTCTAATTTCCCGAGCACTGCGCCCAAAACTGCCGTGGCCACGACCAGTCCGATGGTCGGCCAGAAATCGATGAGGGTGCTCACATAAATGAGCAGGGCCAACTCCACCAGCGGCACAATCGTAAACAGTGCGAGTAATTTGAAAAACACGACGCTCCGAGGGGGTGAGGGTTTTCTTTGTTTTCGCCGACGCATCCAGTGCTGTCGGGAGTAGCATTTTGGCGAAATGGTTGCAAATCGCCGACGTCCGCGCTCCTGTCAGCCTTCTGTCCAAGAACGGAAGTAAAGCAGTGATGATTCCATAGCGCAACGATCTGGCAACGTCTTCTTCGGTGTGCTATTGCGGTTTATAGTAAATCTAGGCCAGATCACCACCTCATCTGTAGCGACCCCGAGAGCGATTATGTTGGATATCAAATTTATTCGCGAAAATGCCGAAGCCGTACAAAAAGCTGCGGTGGACAAGAATTTCGAGGTCGACATCGACCGCCTTCTGGAGCTCGATGAGGAGCGCCGAACCTTGCTCCACGAGACTGAAAAGATTCGGGCTCGGCGAAATGAGGTAGCCAGTGCCATCCCGAAAGCGAGTAATGATGAGCGCCCCGAATTGATCGCCGAGGGACGGGAACTCAAAGAGAAGTTGTCCACCATGGACGAGGAGCTTCACGAAGTTCAAGAAAGCTACGAGAGCCTGTTGCTGATGGTCCCAAACCTCCCGGCTCCGGAAGTTCCCATCGGTGATGACGATGAGGATAACGAGGTCATCCGTCATGTGGGAGAGCCACGAGAGTTCGACTTCGAGCCTCGCTCTCACGAGGAGTTGGGGGAGCACCTCGACATTATCGACAAAGAGCGGGCCATTCGAATGGCCGGCTCTCGGGCCTATGCCCTGAAAGGCGCCGGTGCTCTTCTGGAGATGGCGGTGATGCGTCTGGGGATGGACATTATGGTGGAGGCCGGGTTTACACCGGTGATTGGGCCGCTGATGGTGAACCGGGAAGCGATGACGGGGACCGGGTTTTTCCCCTACGGAAAAGATGACACCTATCATCTGGAGTCGGATCAAAAATATCTGGTCGGTACAAGCGAAGTCTTTCTGGTCAGCCTTCATCGAGAAGAGATTCTGGATCCAGAGACCTTGCCCCGCTTTTATGCCGGTAAATCTTCCTGTTTTCGTCGAGAAGCGGGAAGTGCCGGTCGCGATGTTCGCGGCGTCTACCGGGTTCACCAATTCACCAAGGTGGAGCAGGTCGCCATCTGTGTGGCGGATAAGGATAAATCTCGAGAGATCCACGAGAAATTGCTGGGGAACTCCGAGAAGTTAATGCAACTTCTGGGGCTTCCCTACCGGGTGGCTATCGCATGTACCGGCGAGACCGGGCTCGGTCAGGTGATCAAGCACGAGATCGAGACCTGGATGCCATCGAGGGAGAAATATTCGGAGACCCACTCCTGCTCGAGCCTCTACGACTATCAGGCCCGTAGAAGTGGAATTCGCTACCGCGACGAAAATGGCGAGACCCAGTTCTGTTACACCTTGAACAATACGCTGGCGGCCAGTCCCCGGATTTTGATTCCCATCCTGGAGCATTATCAGAACGAAGACGGCTCGGTGAACGTACCCGAGGCGCTTCAGAAATATATGTACGGGATGACCGTGATCACTCCAGAGAGTTGATCGGTTTCACCGAATTCTCGGCCAGGTGGTAGCGATCAAAGCCGCGTTTGAGTCGTGGGAGGTGAGTGTTGAGCAGGGAGTTAGCGCGAGCGCGAGAGCCCTGCCCGTAGTAGGGGCCCATGGCGTCGGCAAGATGCGCAGCGATGAGGTCGAGGTCGGCGTTGGGATTGTGGCCGACTCTTCTCCAGACCGTATTTGCGACGGCAGGCCCGGAGTTGTAGCCGATATACATCAGGTAGAGATTTCCGCCGTAGCTTTTGTGGAGGCGATCGATAAAAGCGGCGCCGGCCTCGATGCTCTTATGGGCGTCGAACCTGGCGTCGGTGATCTGACAGGGAAAGGCGCCGGGCTCGTTGGCGGCACTCAAATCGCCCGATTCCAGCCGGCGCTGGGTGGAGTTGGCGATCCGGCATTTTCCTCGACAACCACAGACGTAGACCTGGCCGGTACCAAAGATCTTTCGGTGGTGGCGGTCTCGGGCGGTAGGAGCGCAGAATTGCATCAGGCCCGAGCATCCGGTAGGGCTGACGGCGAATTGGCGGCCGGCGGACTCTACGCGCATAAAGGCTTTGATCTGGGCAAATCGTTGGGGGTCGCCGTGGGAAACGGCGCGAATATGGTCGTCCCAGCGGTCCATCATGGGCTCGCTGCTGGTCGGCGCAGAAGGCGGGGGCGTCGGGGTCGTGGTGGGGCTGATAGAAGAGTCGATAGAGGGGTCAATAGATTGAAGGTCATTGGGTTCGGCTACCGATACTGCCGGCTCAAAGGCTTCGTCTGTCTCGATGGTTTTGATAGCAATGATGGCCTCGTCGGTCTGAAGCGGCTCGACGGCTTCCGGTTCCGCGACCAGCAGGCGGTAGAAACCGACGACGGAGTCGGCGGCGCCCACGGTGGTGGTACCATCTAAAAGGTTGGCCCCGCGTTCCAGCCAGCTATGACGATCGAAGCCGGCGACCAACGTCGGTTGTATCAAAAACGGAATCAGGGCGGCGGTGACGACCAGGGTAAAGATCCCTTCCAGGACCAGCTTCAGGCGTGGCCAGGAGGCGGTGCCTCTTTTTATGGGGGAGGCGATGGCATCGAAGAGATGCTCAACGCCAGCCTGACCGACGGCGATCTGGGGGCGCAGAAACCAGATCGCAACAGCGTGCAATGTGCCGAAAGCGATGAGGCGAAGGAAAACGTGCGGCAGGCCCAGTTGGATGGAAAGGTGCTCCAGGGCAGCGGTGATCCGGGCCCCACCAAGGGCGAAGTGAAAGACGACGGATAAGGCGGCAAAGAAGACAATCCATCCCAGGAGATAGGTGGCCAGAATGTCGTAGATTCCCTTCAGGGATCGAAAGAAAAAGCGAAGTATACGCATGGCCGGTATTTCCGATGATCAGTTCGGTGGTCTGCTCCAGGTTCAAA
>SKNI01000614.1 GCA_007120615.1 Myxococcales bacterium
CGCTCGATAGCCCTCAAGTTCTAAGGGCTCTCGATTTCCTGTATCGAGGAGGTCGGAGATATCGGTGTCGCAATCCCCGTCTCCAATCGGTGTGCCTGATCCGGGGGCGCGATAGACGACCGCGATGATCGCCCACATATAATCCTGAGGAACATTTTGAGCGTCCTGACGGCGGGCTCCCTGCACCCAGGCACAAAACCTGCGGGGTCCCTGATCATCGATGCGCAAGGTCACCGGATTTTCGCCGTTATCAAAGGCGTTGGTCCAGGTGTCGGCGGTGAGACTCGCCAGGAGGGTACCACCGTCGGTGTAGACCGCCGTGGTGGCGCCCACATTCTGTCCGGCTTGCCACTGCAACGACTCCGTGCGAAGCCGCTGCTCCACAACCCGAGCTACCTCGGTGGCTCCGGTCATCTCTCGAGCGGAAGTATAGCCCGCCAGCGCCGTATATTGCATCGCCATGGTGGCCATAATGCCGATGGCCAAAACCACCATCGCCACCATCAACTCCACCAGGGAGAACCCTCGCTGATCGATTCGCTCTTGCATCGGTCTCTTTTTCATTGTCGGACCCTCACCTGTCCCCCGTAGGAGACATGAATGAAGTAAATATTATCGATCGCTCTCTGATCGCGCTCCTCGCTATTTGTATAGTCGGGACACGATGTTTGCGGCGTCGCCCGGCCCAGCCAGAGGATATAATTATTGTCCTTACAATTGGACTCCAATACCGCTCCGTTCTCGGCCAGCACCTTTCCGCTCGGTGAAAAACACAGAATATCTTCCCCCGACGGATCCTGTCCGAGCAACTCTTGTTCTACTCCGTATTCATCGGCAGCCACTGCAAAAAGGTGGCCCGCGTCACCGGGATTCGGAACGGTTCCCGGCAGGTCGGCTGTGGCACAGGACATCGCCGGACTTCCCGCCGGGCTCTGGAAGTTCGCCGGCAGAAAGAAATCGACCCGATCATTTGCGATGTCTACCCGGGCAAATACCGCCTCGCCGCTGCTCATGGCAAAGGAGCGAGCTTCCAAAATCCCGTTGGCTATATCGCGGTTGAGGTCGTTGAGCCGACTGCGCTCCATGGCCCGAGAGATCGAGGGCGCTGAAATCGCCGCCAGAATGGCGACCAGCGAGATCACGATCATCAACTCCACCAGTGTGAAGCCCCGGTATCCCATTTTCGCTGCGAAGAGAGGATTGGTTATTCTATCGTTCATCATTCCAGATCCAAAAGAGAGCGGTCATCGTAGTCATT
The DNA here is from genome assembly GCA_007120615.1 of Myxococcales bacterium. GTDB lineage: Bacteria > Myxococcota_A > Bradymonadia > Bradymonadales > Bradymonadaceae > SKNI01. The sequence continues at coordinate 1,259 of SKNI01000614.1, forward strand.
TGTAACTTGCAAGATTCGCACCGCCCGAATCGATCGCGAACATCACTTTCTTGCCGGAGTAAACCTTCGGTCCATTGCGGTAGATAGAATCTAGAGATCAGCGAAAAACCAACACGATATAGAGTCTAAAAAGAGTCCAAGAATCACCATCTCTTTCCTCACCCTCCGCCTCGCAGCCTCGAAAAGATATCACAGCTATGATTTTTTTGCGCAGCTCTTCGCGAGTAGTATATCTGCGGAGCGCGAACGGGGACGTCGGTTCAGGGGACACATCGGACGAAAGACATTTCTGAACGCTATCCGCCGCGACCGCTTTACAGAGTTTGGCGCCGATGACATCTCTGTCATCGCCTTAGAAAAAAAGCGCTTTTTTGTTTGGCGAGGACATGGATGTCCTCGGCGCCAAAGGCACCGTAGTTGGAGCCGAGGTAAAAAGTAGGCGACGATCGGAAGTCTTATATTGGTTCCCCTACCAACGCCTGGCACCGCAGCCACCACCGCCCTCCTGGCCGCAGCGGTGGCTTGCCACCTGCGTAGCCCAGCTCCCGCCCAACCCCCAGGCTTGCCTGGGGGATCAGACCGACGCGAACCCGCAGCGCGCCGACCCAACAGACCACTAAGAAGTAAATCAAATACCCGCGCTATCAATATCTGCTACCGATGTGTCCCATGAACAGACGTCCCCGTCCGCATAAGACAAAAAGCGCTTGTCGCTCACTGCGGACGGGGACGTCCGCGCTCCGGGTTAAACACCGACAACCCCGGCCAGGCTTCTCGAAGCGCCCCGGCCAACACCTCATCCTTCACCGCACTCGAAGTGATCGACGTTGGATTATAGCTGATCCCGGCGACCTCGATCGGATGAAGCGCCCTCACAGTCCACTCCTGTCGCAGCCTTCGCCAGAGCCGTCGATCCAGATGCAGCACCGTTCCGTCGGGAATCAGCAGAACCCCTTCGGAGCGAGCTGCCAACAGCTCTTCGGCCACCCGATCGCTGACCAGACCCGGTACGGCGACGGCTTTGATCGTGGGCGTCCAACTCTTTCGGGCTCGAGAGAGTCCAATCAGCGCCGACCGCGCCGGAAGCGCCACCGCCCCCTTTTCTTCATCCAATAAAAACGCTCGATCTTCGGCGATGGCATACTCCAACACCGATCGCTGGGCTTTATCTTCGACCGGCGGCAATACCAGCCGGCTGATCAGATCTCTTGTGCGCTCCACAACCCCATCAACTCCGGCTGCGGCGATAGCCCCGGTGGAGATCACCACCGCATCGGTCACCGAGGGATGAGCTCCGGCGACCCGCCCGTAGGCTCCGTCGATCCAAATATCTTCGCAGCCCGACTCTTCCAATATCTCCAACGCCCGCAAGACTTCTCGGCGGTGTCGAAGCCCGGCGAGCATGACCGTGCCGCGGTCGACGACCCGACAGGCGAGGACCTCTCCCAGCGGTGTCTCGATCCCCAGTGGCTGTATATATTCTAAGCGAGCCGTAGAGCGCTCGGCTGCTTGCTGCGCGGTGACTACCCACTGACCGGGCTGAACCTCAATCGGAGGTTTGGAGGTTCCCAGCAAAATATCTTCGGACTCACCGTCGACGCCAATGGAAATCAGCGCCGGCGGCGGGCCCACTCTCTTTCGCAACAGGTAATTTAAGGTCGTCGTCTTACCGCAATTTTTTGCGACTCCGACGACGGCCAACCGCGACCGAGAGGATATCTCTTCTGAGTTCATTGGTCGTTAGTCTGACGCTCCAGATTCTCTGCCTGGTCCAGGCGGGGATGGCCACCTCGGAAATCATCAGCAGTCAGACCTTTTCCGTCGTTGAGCTTGTCGATTCTTTGAACGGTCTTGGCCAGGGCGTGAATCGCACAGAGCACATCACCGGTATGCCCGGTCTCGGAGACGGTGTGCATATTGCGGGTGGGAAATCCGATCGACGTCGCCGCCGCATCGATACTGGCCAGAACTGCAGCCATCGCATCGGTTCCGGTGTCCCGTCCGCACACGTCGCGCTGCAGAGGAATCTCGTATTCTTTGGCGGTCTCAGTGATCAATTGGTTCAGATATTCGCTCGCGATGGAGCCCACGGACATCGTAAATCCCTTGCCCATCTCCAGCGGCGTAAATCGCTTATCACCGATTCCCGGAGCCGCGTCGTAGTCGTGATTGACGTCCACCCCGATCAAGATGTCCGGCTTGAACTCCCGGGCCAGAACCCGGCTTCCAAATCGCCCGATCTCTTCATGGGTAGCGATGGTGAACAGACATCGAACATTATCGAGACCGCCCTCATCGGCGATCAACCGAGCAACCTCGGCGGCCACGAAACAACCGAGGCCATTGTCCAGATAGGCTCCCGTAAAGGTGTCGGCGCCAAAGCCCGGTTTAATCGGCCGGTCCAGAAGTAAGGAGTCACCGCTGCGAATCCCGAGTGCTTCGACCTGCTTCTTCTTATCTTCTCCGTGAAGATGAAGCTCCAGATAGAGCTGCTCTTTCTTGATGCCCTTATCGCCCTTTCGCACCGCAGCGTCGGCAAAATGAATCGCTCCCAACGCCTCGATGGTTCCGCCTTTGAGTTGTCGGTAACTTCCCGGTTTTTCCGGATCTTCGCTAAAGAGAGTTACCTCAGTTCCCAGAAGGGTCATGGGCAAAAAGGAGTCGCTGTTGATCCAGATCTTTCCATCATCCCCGATGCTTCGGACCTGCATCCGAATCTTATCGGCGTGTCCGATGATCATCACCGTGAGGCGATCGTCTTCGCCGGGATGGGTATCGAGAACGACACCGGCATTGCCCCGGAATTGATGAACCGCCCAACCCTCCAACTTCATCTCATCAAAGGCCGGCTTGAGCACACCGTAGGTCATCGCCCCTTCCAGGCCGATGGGACTCGGAGCCGCCAGGATGTCGCGCATAAAACGAAATTGATTCTCCGGCATCGGTTGTTGCCAGGGTTGTTTTTTCTCGGTCATAAATTTCACTCTGGGTATCAGTACGGATGAATTCTCCGGCTTACCCTAATCGCCAACGCCCTATGTGACAATTACTTTCTCAGGGAGAGGGGGCGGGAGAGGGGAGAGGAGAGGGGCAAGGGAAATCGCAGAGGGGCAGAGAACCGCAATGACGCAGAGGAAGAGCTAGAAAAGGGAACTTCTGGAGGACTGCCGAGTGAGAGAACGAGGAGGGATGTGACTGCCACTTTTGAATTTACCCATCTTCTGGCATCCACCAAAAGCTCCCTTC
>SKNI01000741.1 GCA_007120615.1 Myxococcales bacterium
ACTAGTGCAGCCCTTCGGGATTTCGTAGGCACTCTCGCCGGTTCTGAACGACGCTGGCTGCGTTGCGCTTCCTCGATGATGCTACGGCATCACCTCGTCAGCGCGCCTTGCCATCGACGCCCAGTCCTCGCCGGGAGTGCCCACGGAATCCCGGCGGGCTGCACTGGCTTATAGTTTGAGGCTAAAAATAGTGGGGGGCTCGGTCAACTGAGGTTCGAAAGTCTCAGGAAGTCTCAGAGGAAGGCAATTCGATGCCGAGCATTCGCATCATGATGCGGTTGGCGAGGCGGTTGCCCCGCTCCGGGATGGACCGGCGTAGAAAGTCAAAGAGGTAGGTCTCGGGGGTGACCAGGACGCGGTGTTCGTTTTTCTGGATCGCCCGGACGATGCGGCGGGCGACCACCTGAGGAGCGGCGCCCTTCTGGACGAAATAGTCGCGGATCCCGTCGGCGGCGTCGGCGTCGGCGATGATCGCATCCTGGACGATATTGGTGTTGATGCAGCCCGGGTGGACCACGGAGACGCCGATGGAACTGTCGGCGAATTCCTCGTGGAGGGACTCCGAGAGTCCTCGCACGGCGAATTTGGAGGCCGAGTAGGCCGATTGACCGGCCACGCCCACGATTCCAAAGGCGCTGGAGATATTGACGATGTGAGCCTGGTCGACCTTTTTTAGGTAGGGCAAAAAGAAGTGACAGCCGTGGATGACACCCCGAAGATTTACGTCCAATACTCGTCGAAAATCGTCGAGAGTATGGTCTTCGAAGCTGGAGGTGACGTTGATCCCGGCGTTGTTGATGATGATGTGGATTTCGCCGAAGTCATCGGCGATCTGGTCGGCCAAGGCGCGCATTTCTTCGGCGTGGGAGACATCCACTTCGTAGGTGCGCGCTGACGTTCCCTGGCGGGTGGTCTCTCGTTGGAGTTTGAGTTTCGTCTGGGCCAATTCCTCGCGGTTGACGTCGACCAGGGCCAGGTGGCAGCCGGCTTCGGCCAGGGCAATGGCGGTGGCTCGTCCGATTCCGCTGGCCGCGCCGGTGATGACGGCAGTCTTCTTTTTGAGATCTCGCAAGGCAGTGCTCCTGTTTAGAACATTAAATCATCAATATAGCAGCGTTGATCAAAACAACTCGCCCGTAAGCGAGCGATGTTCGATGCCCCGGCAGGCCACCGAATGGTTCTGAAGGGGGCCGCAAATGGCCAGCACGCCGCTCCATAATTCAGTGGCATCTTCCAGGGCGGGGCTGGGTCGAAATAGATATCCCTCCCCGGTCTGCCGGGCGACTTCCACGGGTCTTAAGACCTCGCCGGCACAATAGACCTTCTCGTCGACCCGGGCGCAGACCTGTCCGCCGCCGGCGGCCAGATGATCGACGTAGGCGATCTCGGGGATTTCGGTGGGAGCGTTTCGGCTCTCCAGATCGTCGACTCCCAGTTGCCCGTAGTCATTATTTCCCCAGCAATACAGACGCCGGCGCTCTCCGAAGGTTGCGCAGGAGTGATTGAACGATAGGTCCAGGTCGACCGCCGGTCCCGGCACCAGGCCGACCACCTGAGGGGAGGTGGCGCGGACCAGCGAATCGGAGCCCTGGCCCAGTTGTCCGTGGTCGTTTTTGCCCCAGCAATAGAGAATTCCACCGGTGGTGATGGCACAGGTATGCTCGGCGCCGGCGACGACCTTTTTGACGTCGGTCAACTCCACGACCTTTGTGGGAGTGGTCGCCTGGTTGACCCGGTCGCCGAGGCCGGCCTGGCCTTCGCGGTTGTCGCCCCAGCAATAAACCTCGGCTTCTTTGGTGAGGGCGCAGGCGTGATAAGCGCCGAGGGTGACGTTTTCGATGGGCGGAAGATCTTCGATCGGGACGGGCCGGGCGCTATTGGTGAATTCGTCGGTGGCCAATACATGGCGGTCGTTATTTCCCCAACAATAAAGCTCTCCCTCGTCGTTCCAGGCGCAGGAGGTGTCAAAGAGGCCGACGGCGATGCCGGTCATCTCTTCGAGGCCCGCTGCTCGTACAAGGCCCGAGCGCTCCCGGGTGGAGCCATCGCCCAATTGCCCGGAGGCGTTTCCCCCGGCGCACCAGACCTTCCGGGCTTCATCAAGGGTGCAGAGGTGATAGGTGCTAAAATGGATGCGCTCGATGCCCGGCGGGTCTTCGACCGGTTCGGGTGGGGTCCCGCAGTTGTCGGAGCAACTCGCCAGTAAGAGCGCGGTGACCACTAAAAAACCAGTCCGTTTACAGCGCGATGCCATACTTATCTCTCACTTCTCTCTCGTCCGACGAATACGGCCACAGCCGCCATAAAAAGGATCGCCAGCACTAGGAGCATGGAGCCTATCCAGAGGAAATATCGATAGTCCCATTGCCCGGTTTGATGCATCTGGGCGAGGACGACTTCTTGGATCGAATCGAGGAGGAATAGCATGGCCGACTCCTGGTGCTGTCTGGAGCACTGTAGAGACTATGGTTGCAATGAGCGAGAGATGTCAAATCTGCTCGCCGATGGGGAGTCTGCCAAATCAGAAGTCCTCGACGCAGGCCCGAAAGAGCCCTATCCTTTATATTATGAGTCAAACCGACCGATCGAAATGGAAGACCAGCCTATCTCGACTAGACGCGCATTAAGCGACGCAAACGCTGAGTTTTAGTCTGGCCCACCAACTTCACCAGATCGGCGAGGGCTCTTCGTCGCGTGTGGTGACCGGATCGGGAAAGAGAAAGTCCGGCTCTTCTCGTTGAGTGGGCCCGACAGCTTCGTTGAGGTCGCCGGCGAGGTCGGCAAGGCGGTTGAGGGTGGTGCGTATGCGAAGAGCGTCGTTGGCGACTCCCTTATGGCGAACACTGACTTTTCCTTCTAAAATGTTCAGGCGCTCATAATGTGAGGATGTGCCGCGCATGATGCGAATGATATCGGGGTCGCGCAGCACTTCTTGAATCGAAGAGGGAAGTTTTCCCATGACAAAGAAGGCCTCATCGAATTGGGAATTGCCCACCTTGATGAGGTGGCTGCGGCTCAAGGTGGGGATGAAGTGTTTCATCAGCAGACCACGCTGTCGGCTCTCGACTTCGACTCCGCATTTCCAGTCGCTGTCGAGGCTCATCTCGTAACAGGTAAATGTTTTGGCGCTTCTGCCGTATCCCACGACCTTCACAAATACTCTGAGGGTGTGTCCGCGATAGGTGCCGACGATCTCTTGATTCGTCATCCACAGCGGGGAGTGTCGATAGGTCAGTTGCAGGCGCCGGGCCGCTTTCTCCCATTCTTTTTTTGCCTTCAATCTATATCTGGTGAAGAAAATTACGATGATCACCATGCACAAGATCATCACGGCTACGATCTGGTAGGTCAGGAGGTCTTCAGAGGGGATCAAGGAATTGCCGTTATTTACGGGAATATAGTGATGATAGAATATAAGGAGCGCGGACATCCCGTCCGCTTGGAAGAAAAGGCGCATTTTACTTGATACAAATGAGACGTCCGCGCTCCGTCAAATGATATCACAGGTTCATTTATGCCAATATCGCCGATCAAAAACTGGCGCCGCCGCCGATGGTTGGCCGAGCCCTTTTCCGAGCATTGGGTGGAGATCCTGGAGAAGAAATTTCCCTTCTATAAAAAGCTCGACGATGAAGACCGAGAGCGATTTCACAATCATCTGACGATCTTTTTGAGAGAGAAGCATTGGGAGGGTGCCGGAGGGCTGGAGGTGACCGAGAAGATGAAAGTGGTGATCTCGGCGGCGGCGGCTCGAATCAGCAGGCGACTTCCAATCTCGGTTTATGACCGGCTCACCGAGATTGTGATTTATCCCTCTCATTATCTGCATCCCGACAAAGAGGACTCGATCATCTGGGGGCAGGCCCATAATTTTGGAACGGTGGTGTTGAGTTGGGACGCCGTAAAGCAGGGGATTTCGGTGCCCGACGACGCTCGGGATACGAGCATTCACGAGTTCGCCCATGTGTTGGATATCGGGGAGGGGAGCTTTAACGGGACGCCGCTTCTGGAGCGCGGTCGGGATTATAAAGCCTGGTTTCATGTGATGAGCCGTCACTTCGCTCGGCTCCAGGATGATCCCGTAAGCGGTTGTCTACGCGCCTACGGAGCCCAGAATGAGGCGGAGTTTTTCGCCGTGGCCACGGAAGCCTTCTTTGAGACTCCCAGACAACTCAAAGCATGCGCCCCGGATCTCTATGAGGTGCTGGCCAATTATTTTAAGGTGGAGCCGGTCTGAAGATTTTTGAATGCCAGACGGGTACCCTTCGTCTATAGTCACCCCATAAATTGAGTGTCCCCAACCGTTTACTTTTTTTGATTGGCAACCCGATGAATATGCGTCTTCTATTTTTCGCTCTGTCCTCGTTATTGCTGCTGGTGAGCGCCTGTGCTTCAGGTCCCGTTGAGATGCGCCAGACCCCTACGGAGGTAAGCGGTGCGGTGATCTTATTGGAGGAGCCCACCCTTACCGGGAGGCATGCGGAGTTCGGCAAGGAGCGAGGG
>SKNI01000544.1 GCA_007120615.1 Myxococcales bacterium
GAAGAGGCGCCGGCCGATCTGGAATCCTCCGATGAGGAGGCCGATACTACCAGCGACGAGGACTCCGAATCCGACGATTCCGACACCTGAATCGAAGTGGTTGACGCGACTTAAATCGGTGTGCTAAAGCGAGGCGCCGGTCGTCGCCGGGCCCCTGTAAAACCACAGGTAAAGTCCTCGACGAACGGACGGTGTGAGGAGGCGAAGATGGCCGACTCAGGTCAAAAGCGCGACGAGGATGCTCAACCAAAGAGCCGTAACTCCTGGATTGTTGTGGGAGCCATCGGTGCCCTGGGTTTTGAGTTCGTAGGATTTGTCCTCGCCGGACTGTTGGTCGGTAGCCAGATTGACGCTCATTTCGACAGCGAACCTGTCGGCCTGATCGTCACCATGGCCCTCGCACTGCTTGCGGTTGGATGGCATTCGTATCTTGTGATCCAACGCTTCTTGAACAACGGTGAAGAGTGATGCCAACTCCGGACCGCAGTTTCGTAGACCAACTATTCTGGCGCATGATTGCGCTGGGGATGGTGGTCGCCGTTATCGTCTCCGCTCTTTGTGCGTGGCGATTTGGATATTCCATAGCCCTTGGTGCTTTGCTCGGGGCGGCGAGCCTTCGGGTGAGCGTGGTGGCGATCAGTCGCCTCTTTCAAGGGGCCGCTGCAGGCAACTCGTGGAGTATCGGCTGGGCGGTGGTGTTGGCGATGAAGTTTCTGGGTCTGGCGGTAGCCACCTGGATTTGCGTAATGGTCCTGGAAGTCCATGTATTGGCTTTCGTGATCGGATACAAAATGATCTTTCCGGCCCTGATCTGGCAGGTGAAAAGCCAACCGGATCTGGATGGGTCGGGTGACGAAACCGACGATATAGAGAGTCCGTAGTTCATGGCTGATTATACGTTCATAGATCTCTTCCCCGATATCGCAAATCGGGAATACGAAGAGGGCGTACAGGGCTGGAATGATGTTTTCGGCGATCCCATTATCGATGCGGCCGGCAGCGTGGGCATTACCCACGTAGTGTTCACCGGTGTGTTGGTGGTGGCGTTGACGGTGCTGGCCTTGATCGCAAGAAGGAAATATCGCACCCCGGAGACGGCGCTGGTTCCCGATGGGAAGCTAACGGTGGCCTCGTTTTTTGAAGTGTTATTTGATGCGGTTCTCAACATGATGACTGACATCATGGGAGAGAAGGCGGCGAAAAAATATTTCCCCCTGATCGCAACACTGGCCGTCTTCATCCTTCTGGGGAATTTGATGGGGTTGGTGGTGGGATTGTACCCGCCGACATCGAACCTGAATACGGGCCTGGCCTGCGCCATCGTCGTATTTGTGGTGTATAATATCGGCGGCTTCATGGAGCAGGGCCTGGGCTATGCCAAGCATTTTTTGGGGCCGGTGATTTATCTGGCTCCCCTGATGCTGATCATCGAGTTGCTCAGCCATGCGTTTCGTCCGATCAGTCTGTCCGCTCGATTGACGGGCAATATGTCCGGCGATCACATGGTCATTGCGGTCTTCGGTGATATCGCCGAAGGCATTATCCAGGTTCCCTTTTTATTACCGATTCCCTTTTTGTTTCTGGGATTTTTGGTCAGCATCATTCAGGCCGTGGTTTTTGCCCTGTTATCGACCATTTATATCGCCCTGGCGATTCATCACGAAGAGCATTGATTCCCAAAGTAGGTTGTTAACCCGCGGGTTTAAGCAAGCACGTAGTAAGCACGTACTTTCACGCCCGATTATCCCGCGCAGGTCGTCATGGAGACGAACTGCGCTCAAGCTAGGAGAATGTAGTCTCATGCTGAAAAAGCAAACCCTTGTTTTTCTGAGTACCTTCGCCGTCGTTGTTCTCTGGAGTGGTCTGGCCTTTGCCCAGGATCTGGGCGCAGCGGACAACGTCTTTTCCAGTTTCTCCTTCGTGGCCATTGGTGCTGCCCTGGCGATCGGTCTTGCCGGTTTCGGTGCCGCACTTGGCATGGGACGAGCTGGTTCTGCTGCCCTGGAAGGGATTGCACGCAATCCCGGCGCCCAGGGCAAAATCTTTATGCCCCTGATCGTTACCCTGGCCCTGATTGAGGCCATCGCGATTTACGGGCTGCTCATCGCTTTCCTTCTCTGGGGACAGCTGGAGCTTCCCGGAAGCTACGAAGAAGTGATGGGAATTCTGGAGTTGATGAACTAATTGGTCGAGAGATCCAATGGAAAAGCCCGGCAGTGATGCCGGGCTTTTTTTGTGTTTAGCGAGGATTTTTCCAACCGAGCAATACGGCGGGACCGGTGGAGTGGTCGACCATTTTTAGATCCGTTGCCCCAGCCTCCAGATAGACTGTCAACAGGGGGTCGACGATGGAGCGAGCTCGAACCTGTTGGAGGTAAGCCTGAGGGCTTATGCGAGTGCAATCACCTGCGGATTTTGGCAGGGGAATGAGGGTCAGGTATCCCGACAGCCCGAAACGCCGGACATAGAGCTCTGACCAGCTCGGTCCACATCGGCGAAGAACGTCGAGAAATGCGACCTGAGAGAGCTGCCTTTGGATGCGAATGTCAATGGCGAGCCCCGATGCGTACGCCAGAGGGACGTCGGCGAAGGCAGATGGTGCGCCAGCATCTACCAAAGAGAGCCCGGCTGCCGACCAGCCTCGAGGGTCGCGAGACATCTCAACGGAACCCACAAGTTCTTCATCGTAGAAGATCAGTGATTTTTCTTCGGCATCGATAAAATTATATCCGTAGTTCCTCCAGTGAGAGGTAAGGGTCGAAGATAGAAGGTCTTTCTCCGAGGATGTGGGGTCGCCAATGGTCAGCAAGGCAATACGTCGCCAGCGCAGTGATCGATGGTTTCGATCGCCCGGGGGCTTTGGTGGTGGGTTAAAATCTCTCATAGCCAGGTTCCTCTCGTCGAGATGCAGGGGAAGTCTTGCACCCCCGGAGTGGGTGTGTTTTAATGCAAAGCAGCAATGCTGGTGGCAAAACGGTTTTTTTCGGCGACCCTCATCGGGGCCGAATTGTTATAAAGGAAAACACTTCTTACGCCGCCGGCATCTTCTCGTGTCTTATCTGGAGCAGACTTCGGAATGATTGTCCAGTGTCCTAGCTGCGCATCGCGGTATCGCGTTAACGATGCAAATATCCCGCCCTCCGGGGGTAAGATACGGTGTCCCTCTTGCGCTCACGCCTTTGTGGTGTATCCCGACGCAGAAGAAGAGGAAGAAGCCGACAAGACCTCCATTGCGGCGCGACCGAACCTTAAAGAATTGCTCAGCAGCATGCAGCAAAAGGGCACCGATGCTCTGGGGCAGCCGGAAGACGAAGAGGAAGAAGTAGCGCGGACGGAGGTGATGTCGGGCGCTGAGATGCCAGATTTTAGCGGGCTCTTTGGTGGAGCGCCGCCGGATGGCGATCAAACAGTGGAGATGTCCAATCCTCTCTTTCAGAAGGGATTGGCAGAGCTGAAGAAGCAACATCAGAAACAACCGGTCAACGAAGACGACCTCCACACGCAGGAGTTGAACTCCGATATCGTGGACGCCAGCCTCAACCATATTCGTGACCAGGCCGAGTCGGTCCCTCCCATCGAGCCGCCCGAAGATGATGAGCCGGCAACTCAGATTGCGCCTCCGCCGATGCGCGATCAATTGCCGCAGCGGCAAAAGCGAATATCGGTACCGGATAATCCTACTCCTGCGCCGCGAGGTCAGGCGGGATCGCCTCCGGCCAGCCACCAGAATCAGCCACCTCCGACCCGATCGTCGACAAATCCCGGTCAGGGTTTTCCTCCATCGCGGCCCGGTTCATCGGCCCCGACGGGACAGGGCTTCGGCTCGACTCCTTCGCCTCAGTCTGGGCCTCAGTCGGCACCGCAGAATTTTGGCTCCACACCCGCGAGTCCCGGGGCACAGTCGCCCGGTTCAAGTCCCGGGACACAATCTCCCGGGTTCGGCTCGACCCCTTCGCCCGGCCCGACAGCTCCACAGCAGGGGCCGGATGCCAGTCATGAGGGCCCCTGGAAATTGCAGACCAACTTTGGTCTGACCTATGAATTTGCTGATAATAAAAGCCTGAAAAAATGGCTCGATAGTCGCGATGATCTTGACGGCTATAATTTGTCGACAGATGGCGACAGCTTCTACCCTCTCGATGACTTTCCCCAGGTTCGAGGCGGGGCGATCAATCAATCCGGGGGCAATCGAGCGGTGGCGTCCTCGGGATCGCATCCGAATATGCCAGGTGTGGCCAATCCAGGACCTGGTCGAAGGACTTCGGGAATGGGACCAGTAGATCAGGGGCCCGATTCCGGACCAGCGGGAGCGACGGGCTCCGGTCCGACGGGCTCCGGTCCGATGGGCGCCGGTCCGATGGGCTCCGGTCCGATGGGCTCCGGTCCGATGGGCTCCGGTCCGATGGGCTCCGGCCCGATGGGCTCCGGTCCGATGGGTGGTCAGGCAGGTGAGCAACGCTCGCCGTTTACCACCGCGAATGCTGCTGTGACCGGCCCCGGC
>SKNI01000683.1 GCA_007120615.1 Myxococcales bacterium
GCCAAGTTATAAGGAGATCTTTCATCGCGAATTGCCAACGGCGCTGGGGCGCCTGTGGGATGACGCCTCCCCGGTGGCCCAGGCGGAAGCCTCGGTTACCTATAATTTGATCGTAGAGGGAGTGCTGGCCGAGACCGGCTATGAGGGTTATTTCGACATTCTGGAGACCAACGATGTATTGCCGGGGATGCGCAAGATCGTAGGAAAATTGAAGCAAGACGAGTCTCGTCATCTGGCGTATGGAGTATATCTGCTATCCCGGCTTGTTGCGGAGCACGGTGACGAGGTTTGGGAGGCGATCGACAGACGAATGAATGAGTTATTGCCCCTGGCTCTGGGGATGATCAATGAGATATTTGAACCCTATGAACCGGCACCGTTTGGTCTGGATATCAATAAATTCGTCGGGTATGCTACCAGTCAATTTCAAAAGCGGTATCAGCGTGTCGCAAAAGCCAGAGAACAAACACTGGAGGAAATTTTGCAAACGTGATACACGGCACTCTTTACGGGACCCATCAAGAGACGTGAGGGATCATGCCTGATCCGAATCTATATCGTGTAGAAAGACCACAAGAGCAGACCGTTCCAGTGCTGGTAGATGTTCCCCATGCCGGCGAATGGATTCCCGCGGATGTACGGGAGGAAATGGTCATCGGTGAGAAAGTGCTGCGCCGAGATCTGGACCTGTATGTAGATCGTCTCTGGTCAGGAGTTACAGACCTGGGAGCGACGTTGATCGCCTCCCAGGTCTCCCGCTACGTGGTGGATCTCAATCGGGCAGCCGATGATATTTCGCCGGAAACCGTAAAAGGGGGAGAGCGAATCTTGAGGGCCGGCTACTACCAGGATCGGGGGGTGGTGTGGCGAACGACCACTGCCAAGACCCCGGTGATGGAGAAGCCGATGAGCAAAAGGGCGTTTAAGAAGCGCCTGGATCGATTCTACCATCCCTACCACGCTGCGCTGGCCGCCGAGATCGAACGAGTGCGCTCGGAGTTTGGATATTGCATTCTCCTCGACGGGCATTCGATGCCGTCAATGGGACGAAAAGGACATAACGACCCGGGCCGAAAGCGAGCCGAGATCGTCCCCGGAGATATCGAGGGAGAGTCGTGCGACCGAACACTTCGGTGGCTTGTGGAGGAGCATTTTCGGGATCAGGGATTCAGCGTCCGGTCCAACGAGCCCTATAAAGGGGGCTGGATCACTCGAAATTACGGACAACCTCTCAAGGGAGTCCACGCCATTCAGATCGAAGTGCGTCGCGATCTTTATATGAACGAGCGCACCTTTAAGGTTCGACCCGAAGGGATGGAGCGTCTGGCCGAAGCCTGTGTGGCGTTGATTCCCAGATGCAAGGAGCTCGACGAAGACGCGCTGCGCCCATCGAGGCGGATGCGGTTTTGAGGCGAGTGCAGCAGTGATCAGATGGCTGCGGCGCCGGCCCAGCCCAGAGCGAAGAATGCATAGTAGGCGGCGATTCGTGGGGCTCGAACCAGGGTAGCCGAGAAAAAGCGGATAAATGGCATCCGGTAGATCCCGGCGAGCCAGCAAAAGAGAGCAAATGGAAGGGGGGTCACCGCGGCGATGCCGATGGTCCAGATTCCCCAGCGTTTAAAGATTATTTCCCCTCGCGGCCGATGCCGCTCCAGGATGGTGCGCAGCACCGGGAGTCGGCCGATGAAGGGACCGATAAGATAGGCGATGCTGCCGCCGATGATGCTTGCGACGGCGGTGACTACCAAAACGAGGACCACGGGGGCGTCGGCGGCGACGGCGGCAAATAGATAGGTGGTAGGAGGTACGGGAAAGCCAAAGGCGTCGGAGGCCAATACTCCCGCAAAGATCCCCAGGGGCCCCAGAATGTCGACCACCTGAACCGCGGCCGTTGTGACCGGTTCCCGAAGGTAGTAGCCCAGCAGCATGACCACGCTGACCGAGACCAACATCATTGCGATTCCCTTCCACGCTAATTTCCTGAAGAAGGGATCAGCGGCGATATCACCGGTGGTTTTCACGATCGTGCGTCCTTGGTATTCAAGCTCATTGGAGACCCCCTGGATCTATTGTGCCGATTGTTGCAGTAAGAAGAAAGTAATCACGCATAAAAAGAAGTCGGGGGGAGATGGGGCGAAATCTTCGAAAAGATATGTGGCTGGCCGAGGCGTCGTTTCTGAGAACCGACGAGTGTCGGGCTTTACTCCCGAGGTCTTAGCGTCAGCAGGCATCAGCGGTGTCCCGGGTTGACGGTTCGGGGGGAATGGGCGAGCATCATGGCACGACTCTGGCGAAACAAGCGAGGCGATGCGTGGGTGTGGTAGTTCGTTGGTTGATAGCGATCGGGCTGATCCTGGCGGGGCTTTTTCTTTCTCCCCTGGCTTATGCTGCCGATCCTCTGGTGGTGTGGCACGCCTATCGAGGAGCAGAGGAAGAGGGCTTGAGGGCGGTCACGGAGGAGTGGAATCGACAGAACTCCGATGTGCCGGTGCGACTGTTGCCGGTTCCCTATGAGGCGTTCGCCAATCGATTGACCAGCGCGATCCCCAGGGGACATGGACCGGACGTCTTTATCGCGGCTCACGAGCGCGCCGCCGATTGGGATCGAAGCGGCCTCGTGCGCCGTCTGGACGGGGAGGTCGACACCGAACGCCATCACCCGGTGACCGTGGAGGCGTTGATCTATGAGGATCACCTTCTGGGGGTGCCGCTGGCCTATAAGGGGCTGGCACTCTTCTATAATACCGATCTCCTGGCGGGTCCGCCGAAGACGACCGACGAGATGTTGGAGATCGCTCGAGAACACACCGATTCAGCAGAGGGGAGCTTCGGGCTGGTTTATGAGGCGGCCAATTTTTATATGCATGTGCCCTGGCTCTTCGGGTTCGGCGGGGAGATTTTCGATGAAAACGGCGATCTGGCTCTGGCTTCCAAGGAGGCTGAGGCTTCGCTTCTCTTTGCGGATCGCCTGGTAAACCAGGAGCGTGTGGTTCCTCGGGAGGCGACGGGGTCGTTGGTATCTCATCTCTTCAGCAATGGTCAGGCCCCGATGGCGATCAGCGGGTCCTGGTTTCTGGGGGAGATCGGCGACAGTGTTCCCTTTGATATCGCGCCCCTGCCGGTGGTCTCGGAGACCGGAAAGGCCGCCACCCCGCTGATGACGGTGGAGGCGGCCTTTATCTCTTCGCGGTCGACCAGGCCTGAGGAAGCGGTGCGATTTGCGGAGTTTATGGCCTCCGAGGAGATGGCGGTGGTGCGGGCTCTTAAGGGATTGCAGCCGGTGACGACACTCTCGGCCTATGATCATAAAGAGGTCGGCGAACATCCGATCTTATCGAAATTTCGAGCCCAGTTGGATTCCAGCATTCCCATGCCCAATGATCCCAGAATGCGCTCGGTCTGGGAGCCGGCGACCCAGGCCCTGGGCCAGGTGTTGCGGGGGATGGTCACTCCGGACGTGGCGCTGGCGCAGGCGGAGCAGCGAATTCACCTCTATACCCGGCCGCCGCCGGAGCCCCGTGATCCGACACCGTTGATGATTGGCCTTCTGGTGATCGGGATCCTGGCGTCGGTCTACGGCGGTTGGCGATTTCGACGCGATCGGGTGTGGGCCCGAATGAAGGATTCAAAGCTCGCCTATCTCTATATGGGACCCGCAATTGTGGGGATGGGCTTTTTGATCGTCATTCCCTTCGTGGTGGGCTCGGCGGTGAGTCTATTCACCCACCAGGAGGGTGAGTTTACCTACGTGGGGCTGGCCAATTTTATCGATATTATCTTAAGCCAGGAGTACGGTCTTACCGATCCACATAGCTTTTATTTTACGCTTCTGGTGACCGTGGGATGGACGGCGTTGAACGTCTTTTTGCACGTCTCTATCGGTCTGGCGCTGGCGCTACTATTGCGCGATCCCTGGATGCGCTTGAGAGGCATCTACCGGGTGCTTTTGATCATTCCCTGGGCGATCCCCAATTATATCACGGCCTTGATCTGGAGGGGGATGTTCCACGAGCAATTGGGGGCGGTCAATGGGATGTTGGCGTGGGTGGGGGTGGAGCCGATCAGCTGGTTTAGCCAATTTGCCACGGCTTTTGCGGCGAATGTGGTGACCAATACCTGGCTGGGGTTTCCGTTCATGATGGTGGTGACCCTGGGGGCTCTGCAGGCGATTCCCACGGATCTGGAAGAGGCCGCGTCGGTGGACGGGGCGAGTCGCTGGCAGCGGTTTCGGCATGTGACCTGGCCGTTGTTGAAGCCGGCGCTGGTCCCGGCGGTCGTGCTGGGTACGGTGTGGACGTTTAATATGTTCAATGTGATCTATTTGGTGTCTGAGGGCGCGCCTGGTGGCAGCACCGACATCCTGGTGACGGAGGCCTACCGCTGGGCGTTCGAGCGCGGTGAACGTTATGGGCTCGCGGCGGCCTACGCCACGCTGATCTTCGTCATCATTGGCTCGTGGACATGGCTTGCCACCCGGAGGCGATCGTGAGCCGGTTTCGAC
>SKNI01000661.1 GCA_007120615.1 Myxococcales bacterium
CCGGGTCTGGTCGGCGCCAGCGCCGTGGTATTGGCCGCCGTTTTGGCGGCTGTAATTCTCAAGCCCAGCGTCACCTTCGTATTCATCATGGTAGCCTATATCTTTCTGGGCCTCGGGGGCGGGCTTGTAAGTCTGGGCAAGCATATCTTTGGCAGTAGTGAGGAATCGACCGGAGAGGATGCGGTGGTGGATCGGGGGTGAGAGACGGGGAGAAGGGCAAGGGAAATCACAGAGGACATAGAGAACGGCAGAGACGCAGAGGGAAAAGTAAGGGGGGGTAGGTTAGAAGACCGTGCTACTGGCTCGTGACTGATCCGAGTACGAGCCACGAGCATGAGAAAGAGAATGGTTGATTTGGTGGGGGGGGTACGGTGTACTCTATGGTGGAATACAGAAGCTATGGATGGATTTTATCGGGTTTTATCCCGTCGCGAATCGAGAAAATATGATGAAAAGATATGCCGGTAACCTCTCACCGTTGGTGCTTCTCCCTGCAACGCTTCTATTCTTTTCCCTGGGTTGTCCGGGAGAGGATCCGCTTGATGACGAAGACGCCGGCGTTGTGGATGTCGGTGAAGATGTCGTCGAAGAAGAGGATGCCGACTCCGGCGAGCCGACGGGGCCGTATATTATCGAGGACCCTTATGTGTTGGTTCCTCATCAAAGCGGTGTGGATACGGAGAATGGACATCCCGATATCGAAGCGGGAATTCCCGGTGAGGATGAGTCTCGCGTGGGAAGAGTTATGGCGGAGGAGACCGGGTTTTCCGGGGTCTGGAGCCATTGTCGAAGCGGTGATTTTAGGCTGACCAACTCGGTCATCGACGTCTGCATTCAAAATGAGACCACCAACCGGTACGAGACCTATACGGGGGGCAAATTGGTGGACGCCCGCCGCCATTCCCAGCCTCCCGGTGATGATGTGCTGGATATGGTGATGACCCTCATCGATATCGGAACGGCCACCGGCGATGAGGTGGAGGTTGTGCGCGACGGTAGCGACGGAGGTGTCGCGGTGCTGCGGGTGACCGGAGAAGATATCGAATTGGCCCACCTCGCCGGAGTGTTGGGTTCTCGAGTGGGAACCAGGCGCTCGATTCGGGTGACCACCGAATACCGCCTGGAGCCGGGGAGCGACGCGGTAGAGATATTGACCGTCTTGGAGCCCAATCGCGAATATTCGGCACTTCATATCGGCGATTGGTTCGCCTTCGGTGACCGTGCTCGTGGCTGGACTCCCGGTAAGGGATTTGGAGTGGCCAATGAGACCATGCCCTGGGTCGCCGGTATCGGTGAGGGGCACACCTACGGGATGGTATATGAGGACGGGGCATCACCGATCGGCCTGGCAGCGCTTCAGGGGATCCCCTGGGCCGAGATGCGCGCCGATGCGGCTACCTTCGATGCCGATAACCCCGCGATCATGCGGCGGTGGTTTGTGGTGGGAGACGGAGGGATGGATTCGGTGCGAAAAGCGGCAGCCCGGGTGCTTGAACAAGACTTCCCCGGTCGTGCGGTCTCTTTTGACGTGGTCAACGAGAGCGGTGAGGCCGTCGCCGATGCGGAAGTGGTGATTCGTCAGGGAGACGAGTGGATCACCGTCGATTATACCGATTCGTCGGGGGCGGTGGAGTTCTGGCTGGAAGAGGGCACCTATGAGGCATTGATCAGCGAATTTGCCGGTCCCCTGAATGTGGAGGAGTCCTTTGAGGTTGGCGGGCAGGGCGATGTGGAGTTGACCATCCCCGACGTCGCTCAAATCGAGGTTCAGATCCAGGAGGAGGGAAGTGGAGAATCAATCACGAGCCGGGTGCGCTTTATGCACTCGGAGGTGGGCACCTGGAGTGAATATGCAGTGGGCGGGAATCTGACGACCTTTGTGCCAGCCGGTGAGGTTCAGGTCGTGGTGACCCGGGGGCTGGAATACGACCTTTTCTCGACGACGTTGAACCTGGACGCCGGTGGATCTCATCTGGAAGAGGTTGAGCTGGTCCGGGGAGTCGATACCTCGGGGTGGCGCAGCGGTGATTTTCATCAGCATATGGAGCCCAGCATCGACAGTCGGGTTCATGTGCGAGACCGGGTGCTGGAGAACGCCAGCCAGGGGGTGGAGTTGATGGTCGCTACGGATCACGAAGTCATAACCGATCTACAACCGGCCATCGATGACCTCGGGCTCGGCCACGAATTGTCGACCTTCCCGGGGATCGAATTTTCGCCTCTCTATGCTCATTATAACGTCTATCCCGTACCCTATCGCCCCAATCTGAGGGGCCGGGGCTCGGTGCCCCTCGCCGATCGAATCGATAAGGAAGTCACTCTCAGGCGGATGCCGGAGATCATCGAGACGGCCCGGGCGGTCTTTGCCACCGATCCGGTGGTCCAGATGAATCACCCCCGCAATAATTCAGGGATGTTCAATCACGTTCAATTCGATCCGGAGCTGGGCCCCGATATGGTGACCCACGAGGATTTTGTAATCGACATCGATGCTATCGAGGTCATCAATCGCTACGGCCATGTCTGTCAGGTACTGGCGGACTGGAGCGGTCTGCTCAACGCCGGCTACCGGGTGGCGGGGCTCGGTAACTCCGATACTCACCAGACCAACGGCGAGGCCGGGGTTCCCAGAAATTATATGCGCACCGATCGCGATCCCGGCGATATCGACGCCGATGTGGCTCGAGAGGCGATTCGAAGTGGTCAGATCACCGTCGGAGGCCATGCCTTCGTCGATTTCGGCGATGATATGATCCCGGGAGATGAGATCACCGTCGATGGAGACGGGATGGCTCAATTCAACGTTCGGGTGCAAACCGCAGACTGGGCACACGTAGAAAAATTATTGGTGGTGGTCAACGGTTCGGTGGTGGAGATCATCGAACGCACCGCCGAGGATGGAGCGCGGTTTGATTTTGAGGAGATCATCGATGTCGAATTTGATGAGGATTCCTGGATTCTGTTCTGGGCTGCCGGACCGCGTCCGTCAGCGCCCATCGCTCGTCCCAAGGAGTTGATCGCCTTTACCAATCCGGTTTTTGTTCGCACCACAGAAGGCCCCTGGGAGGCTCCCGGAGTTCGCCCCCTTGATCTGGAGGGTATCGATACGGGATATTGCGATTGAACCCATGATCGATGGTTGGTGGTTGAGAATTCGATATTGTTGAAGATCCTAGTAATGATGAGCTGATATTGATGTGGGATAAAGTACGGGATCGCATTGACGAAGCGCTCATCGCGACGATTCACCCGGACGTCTGGGAGCGGATTCGAACCATGAAGGCCGGGCAAAACCGCTATGGTTTTGACCCCTTTGGCTTTCAGCCGGAATACCTCAAATATATCGCCCCGGTGGCGGTGGCCCTGTATCGCCATTATTTTCGGGTGGATGTCTTCGATATCGATCGGGTCCCCGAGGATGGACCGGTCCTTCTGGTGTCCAATCACACCGGGCAGATCCCCCTGGACGGGATGATGATCGCCTCGGCGATGCTCTTTGATCGAAAGCCGCCTCGAATGGTGCGCAGTATGGTGGAGCGGTGGGTGCCGTCGCTTCCTTTTATCTCCAAGATTCTGGCTCGTTGTGGTCAGGTGGTGGGAACCCGCGATAATGCGCGGCTCTTGCTGGGGCGCGAGGGGTGCATTCTGGTCTTTCCCGAGGGGGCTCGGGGGATCAATAAGACCTATGATCGAGCCTATGAACTGGAGAAATTTGGGCTCGGATTTATGCGCCTGGCTCTCGATACCAACACTCCAATAATTCCGGTGGGGGTGGTGGGGGCTGAGGAGCAGATGCCGTCGATTTACGACGTCAAATGGCTTGCCAAATTGCTCGGGATGCCGGCATTTCCGATCACTCCAACCTGGCCCCTTCTGGGTCCGATGGGCGCCCTTCCGCTGCCTGTGAAATACCGAATCTATTTCGGGGAACCGATGAACTTTGAGGGCGATCCAGACGATGAGGATCGAGTGGTGGGGGCTCAGGTAGATCAGGTGCGTCAGGTCATCCGGGAGTTATTGCAGCGGGGTCTGGAGGAGCGGGAAGGAGTCTTCTTTTGAGCAAGCGAACCAGGCGAAGGAAAAAAGAAAGGGTCGTGATCACGGGGATCGGGGGAAATTTCGGGCGGGCTGTGGCCCGAAGGCTGCACCGCAATTATGACGTGATCGGGGTAGACCGAAGAAATGTTCGCAATATGCCTAAAGATATCGATATTGAGCAGGTCGATATTCGCCGGCGGCGGGTGGAAGATGTCTTTCGGCGTCAGCAGATCGACGCCGTGGTGCATCTCAATATCATGCACGACCCCCGAACTCGTCAGGAGTTGCACCATCAATTCAATATCATGGGCACCCAGAAGCTCTTCGGCCTCTGCGCCGAGCATCGGGTGGCCAAGGTCATCGTCTTATCCAGCGCCGACGTCTACGGCCCGGATCCCAGAAATAACCAGTTTTTGAGCGAAGAAGCAGCCCTGATGGGAGGGCAAAATTTTGAG
>SKNI01000512.1 GCA_007120615.1 Myxococcales bacterium
ATATCGGTCCCCGCCCCCCCATCTCTCCGCCGAATATTACCCTGCTACACATCCCGCCCCCCAGAGATGACCGGGATCGCCGAGAGCTGACCTCCCTGCTTCAGAGCGCGTCGGCCGTCCTCTACGACGGGCCCATCCGGCGGGAAGATTTCCGAATGCTCTTTCCGGCCTCCGGCATCTCGAACCGCTGGATCGCCGTCGACGCCACCGCCCCGGACCGTTGGATCCTCGATCTGGGGCTGACTGCCTTCGACCAGGCCCCCATCACCACCAATATCGGAGTCCGGGGAAGCTCGGTGTTGCCGATTCGACTGACCTATCTGGCCACTCGCAAAGAGAATGCCTGGACGATCTTACTCGACCACGACGAACTCCACGGCGGCCAGTCCAGAGTAGAGGTCGACGATAAACCGAAGCTCACAACAGGCCGGCGCCTCTCCTCACAGATCACCTCGCCGGTCATCTTCGGCGGAGACGAGGCGTCCTCGGACACCGCCGCGCCCACTGATAAAACCATCGCCGACCCCCACCCCGAAGAAGTAAGTGACTTCGATGTGGCTTCGCTGCTGGATTATGAAGATGAAGACCCGGCGCTGATGATGGAGAGCGGTGAAATCGACGTCCCTGGATTTGTCTCTCGTCGCTTTGAGGCGATCAAAGAGCAAAGAGCCGAGGAAGCTGAGATCGCCAACGCTCCCACCTCGATGCTCCGAGGCGATCGGATGGATACGTACCTGCCCAATATTATTGCTGACGATATCGACGACGTGGAGATCCCTGAACTCGACCCCGCTCAATTGCGCCAGACCATGGAGGGAAGCCTCGACTCCGTTCAACTCGAGAAGGTGCGCACCCTCCGCCGAGAAGGACTCACCGAAAGCAGCAACGCCCGCGCCCAACGAGCGTCATCGGTGGAGGAAGACTCTTCGCCGAGCATGAAAGAATTAGATATCGAACTCGAACCCATCTCCTCCGATGCCTTCGACGATGAGACCTCTGTACGAACCTCAAAGAAGCGCCGTCAGATCCTGCCCGGCAATAAGCCCACGGCATCCGCAACGACCGCGGGAGCCATTCCATCGCGAACCATAAACTCCCCCGACCAATCAGGCCAGTGGCGTCGGGCCCCGAATTCGAGCCAGCGCATCATCCCCATCCCCTCTTCCAGCCATAGAGAACCCTCGGAGGCATCAAAAGCCTCCCCAAAGCCCGATCTGGACCAAACTCTGTCGACCAATCCGGCGAATCTCCCGGAGCCTCCGAAAGGTCTTAAAAGACAAAGCGATCCCACCGACGAACTCGACCTCGATGAAATCCTGGATGACCTGAAAAAGCGGCGAAATAAAAAGAACGACGACTGAAACTACCGACCGCTCATCGCCAGAATCCGCACACCCAATTTCCCATCCACAGATACCAACTCACCACGGCCCACCTGGGTTCCGGCGACCACCAGATCTACGGGACTTCCCATGGGCCGATCGCAGTCGAGGATCTGACCGGGGCGAAGTCTGGCCATGCTCGCCAACTCCATCTCCACCGCTCCAATACGCACTTCCAATTCCAGCTTCGTCGCCTCTACTGAAATTGCCTCTACCTCCCCCTCTTCGTCTCGTTGCGTCTCCGTCATCCGTACCTCCGCATTGGTCGTTATGAGTTCGTCGCCGACCACCACAAATTGCCAGCATCCATCCTCGCTATCTCGAATCGTTCCCGTCCACGCCACCTTCTCTCCCACCATCCACCGCGCCGCACCGGCACTGCACGAAGTCGTCACATCACCACTCTCCACTCCATGTCGCTCAACGATCAAAACATCGCCGCTTCTCAACCTCTCAAATTCCCCTCGTCGGAGCAAAGTTCTTCCCGCCACAAGCGGCCTCTTGACCAATAATCTTCCATACCGAGCCTCCAGATCAGCGCTCTGGTCATTTGGCAGTGCGCTGGATTCACTCAACTGGCGAACCACACCGATGGGCATCCACATTCGAAGGACACCGCTGGTCATTCTCGTGCCTTCACTGCAGACTTCCTCGCCCACCACAACCTGAAAGACCACCTCCAGAAGGGGTCCTTCCGTGGCCGCGAATATCGCGACGAGAGTTTGCACCTCGATAGGGTTGACGGCCCAACAAAAAGGCGGCCAGCCGAGTTCCGTCGTCAGCACTCCACAGAGTTCGGCGACCAGAAACGCTATCAGTCCAGACTCAAAGTCGTCACCCACATGCCAGGGTCCCTCGGAATCCCCGACGACCCCGTCGACCCAGGCCCGTTGTAAGGGACGATCTACGCCTGCGGCGATTCGGTGATGTCCGGGCAATACGCGGCCCCACGTCCAGCAGCAGCCACCATCGGCGACCAACTCCTCTCTCTCGAGCATGGCGGTGCCCAGACCGCTCCAACGCACCAGATGGCTGCGACCAAAGAGTGCCGTCATCCGGTCGGCCATCTTCACCTCTACTTCTCCCATGGAGATCTTGCCCGGGAGAATGGCAGCCAGGGCGTCGAGCCCCTGACGCTGAGAGGTGCTCACCACTTGCAGACGCTCGCAGGGAAAAATCTCTGCCCTCTCGGCGTCCAGAAGTGGCAGTTTCGAACCCCCCTGGGAAGTCAAATCAGGGGTCCGATTTGGGATCGGTTTTTGAACCGCCTCGTATCGATTGGTCTTTTGCTCATGGCGCTCCTCGCTGCGCCCAAGATCGGTCGCCGAGGGATCCGTCTCTGCCGACCGTTGCCGAAGGTCTTGCCAATCCGACGTATCGATAAGACTGGTGGCCTCTTCTGCCTCTTCTGCTTTCGCTGCGCGCTCCTTCTCCAGCCAATCGGGAACCTCCAACATCTCCGTCTTTCCATCGTCGGTAGAACTCCAGACATCATCACCCATTCTTTTTCTCCATCATCGAACGACCCTGATAGACGTTAGATTCACGCCCAACTCTTTTGTCTGGTGACGAAGCCCCTCGACATTTTCACGCACGGAACGGGCCAAAGCATCATTATCGGCCCGCATTCGAACCTCCATCCCACCCCCGTCCTGACGAAGGCGAATCCGCAGATTTCCCTGGCCCGGAACGGTGACGTCCAAGAAGACAACCCGCCGGGCCTGACTGTCCTCCCCGATGCGAACGGCGTCGACGATTTGCTTTGCGATCTCCTCGACTGCCGGTGACGAAGTGGCGCGCTCGGCCGACTGGGACTCCATCGCCTTCTCCGCCTCAGCCGCCACCCCGCCGGCCTCTCGAATCAACGGCCCGGACTCGCCATTTTCGATCTCCCGACGTCTCTCCGCCCCTTTTGAAATCTCTCTTTTCTCGCCATCGAGCCCTTCTCTCTCGCTCTTCTCCCCGCCCTCGTTTTTTCCGCTCTTCAACTCCATCGCTCGGGCCGAACCCCCGCGATCATCGTGACGACGTTGAAGCCGGGCATCTTCCTGTCGCCCCTCCTTCTGAACCAACCCCTCTTTGAGAAGCTGCCCCTTCTCATCTCCCTTCATCCGCCCTTCGAAAGCAGACTTTGAATCCTCTCGTGCTCCCAGAAGATCCGAAAAAGAGCGACTCTTATCGCCCTGAGCTTTCTCCTGGCGCTTATCCCCCTCTCGATTGGTCGCCTTCGCCTGCTCCGACGAACGACTATCCCCTACTTTCATGACAATCCTCCCGGCCGGTTCACGACATTCGATCGTCCTCTGGATCTATTATCGACAATTCGATCCGAATCTTGCGTCTTTCTTTTATTTTTCTTGTCTCTGGGACCTCGAATGCCTCACCGCTCTTACCGCTCCCCCTTGATCTCAGGTTAGGTTGACGCTCCACCCAAAATCGGCGAATCTCTCAGAGATACCCCTAAATTACTGAATCATGTCTGGTAGTAGTGGAACGAAATGGACCGGAGCGCTTTATATTATTGCCCGGAGTGTGATCGCGAACACGAGGAGACGTCCGAAATCGCCGCCTCCTCGCGATGCCCCGTCGATGGAAGTCAACTCTTCAAGTTACCGGAAGGGCTCTCACCGGGGGTCGTCATCGACGGTCGCTACACGATTCTTCGTCCCCTGGGACAGGGAGGAATGGGGATCATCTTCGAGGCCGAGCATCACGCCACCAGACAGCGCGTGGCCGTCAAATTGATCAGCGCCCTTGGCGACGATGATATCGCTGTTCGAAGATTTTTCCGGGAGGCAAAAGCCAGCACCAGAATCGTCCATCCCGGGGTGGTCGAAGTCTACGACTTCGGTCAAACCCCCGACGGCCGACCCTATATGGTCATGGAGATCATCGACGGCGAACCTCTCGACGAGTTGCTCGCAAAAGAAGGAGCCCTCGATCCCCACCGCGCTGCCCATATCGCCGGTGAAATCGCCTCCGCCCTCGCCGCCAGCCACGCCCTTCAGATTCTCCATCGGGATTTAAAACCTTCCAACGTCATGATCCGCAAAGAAAATGGCGTTGAGCGCATCAAAGTACTGGACTTCGGACTCGCCAAAGCC
>SKNI01000448.1 GCA_007120615.1 Myxococcales bacterium
ATCGGGGAGGTATTCTTCGGTATTATGGTTGGAGAGGCTGGAGAGAAGCCGCAAAAAGAAGCTCAGATCCATCTCGGCGGCATGCTCCAGGTAGGGAATGAAGTCCTTTTGACGAAGAAGTCGCCCGTTGACTTCGGCGGCAGTGACGGCGAAGCGATACCAGAATTGACGGGGAAGCAGCGTTCTCCAGGCGGCCTGGATGGCCTCGGGGGCGGCGTCGAGGAGGCGCTCCAAGAAGGGGAGAGCTCGTCGAAGGAGATCGCTTCCGTGGAATGTGTCCAGAGGTCGTTTATAGCTGCCGCACATCGGGATGAGAGCTCCGACCCGATCGGGTCGAAAATCAGCGAAATTCAAGATAACCTGAACGCCCATGGAATGGCCCGCCAGAATGGCTCGGTCCACCTCCAGGGCGTCGAGAACGCAGACCAGATCGGCGCAGAATTGTTCAATGGTGACCCGCCGCATATCTTCGGGGACGTCGCTGGCTCCGTGGCCTCGATAATGCCACCGGATGATGGTGAAGTCCTCCACGAAGTGATCCACGATATAAGGCCAGATAAAACCGTCGCAGGCCAGTCCATCGCAGAGAACCAGTGGAGGTCCGTCTCCCACCGTACCATACCAGATACGCGTGCCGTCTTGAGTGGTCAGAAAACCGCTGCGGTCCAAGGGATTAGTCCTTTCGTAGTTCGGAGAGAGTAAAAAGAGAATGGAGGGTGACGTCGAACTCGTTGAGCGCCTCCTCTCCTCCGGCTTCTCGATCGACGACGCAGAGAGCGTCCTCCACCACAAAGCCGGCCTCTCGCATCCGCTCGATGGCGGTAATGGTGGAGCCCCCCGTAGTGATGACGTCATCGACAGCCACGATGCGAGCTCCTGAAGTCAGGACCGGGGGATATTCTAGAAATCGCTCGGTTCCGTGTCCCTTGGCCTCTTTGCGAACGATCACCGCTGAGAGGGAGCTGCCTTGATGAAAGGCATGAAGGGAAACCGCCGTCACCAGCGGATCGGAACCCAACGTCAGCCCGCCGATGGCTTCCGGCAGGGGGGACCAATCGGCGATATGCTCCCAGAGCAATTTGCCGATGAGATAAGCGCCTTCCCCGAGCAGACTCGTAGACTTAACGTCCAGATAGATGTCACTTATTTCACCGCTGGATAAGGTGAATTGCCCCTGGCGCAGCGAGTGAGTGGTCAAGAGTTCGGCGAGTCGCGAGCGCACAGTCATCATGGCAAAGATCCGGGGGAAATCAGGCGGTCTCTTCGTCTTGAGCCTGAAGAAGCCGTTCAATGAGTTCGTCTTTGGTTCCGCTGACCATCAGGTCACGGCGGCGCAATTCTTCGCGCAACTCTTTGACCGTATAGTCTTCTCGCAGCTCCTCGAGATCTTCTTCAGTGACCTCGGCCTCCTCCTGGGCCGACTCCGAAGCAAGAGGGTCCTGAACGACGGTGGTCGTCGCCGCTTTGCCGGAGACCGGGGCGGTGCGAGCGCCGGAATCTACCGGCGGAGGCACGACTTTTGTGGTGGCTCCGGAGTCTACGGGAGGCACGACTTTCGTAGTGGCTCCCGAAGCAGCCGCAGTTGAAGCGGTACTACGGGTGGCCGTGGTCCGCGAAGGGGTTGCGGTGCGGGCCGAGGACGTCGTCGACGGCGCTTGCCCGGCGCCGATGGTGAGCTCTCCGCGTAGTTGAGCGCCATCGGCCATCTCGACGATGGGAGCGGAGATATCGGCTACGGCGCGGGCGGTGCTCGAGAGCACCACCCGTTCTTCGGCTTGAATATCGCCGTCGAAGGAGCCTTCGATGATGACCTGGCGTGCCTGGACATCACCGGAGACTCGTCCTTCCAGAGCGATGGTCAGCGTCTCGGTCACCGAGATGGTGCCCTCGACGCGTCCCTCGACGCTGAGATCCGATTGGCCTTCGATTCGACCCGAGATCGTTGTGCCCCGGGCAATGCTGGTCGATTCTGCCATGGTTTATTCCACGTCCATATCGATATGACCTTTAAAACCGGCTCCATCAGCGATGAGAATCCGTGGCGATTTGATATCACCCACCATACGTCCCTCGGTGGTGATCTCTACGCGCTCGCTGGCGACAATATTTCCGGTGACCTGTCCGCTGACGGCGACTTCCGGGGTCTCCACGTCGGCCTCGACTACGCCGGCTTCGGCGATCGTTACGAGAGCTTCGGTGGCGATTCGGCCCTTCACAGTGCCCTCCACGGTGATTGGGTCGGTTCCGGTGATTTCACCGTCGACGGTGATATTGGGTCCAATGACAGTATCGGTCATCGTTTTACTCCTTGTAATAAAATTTGAGAAGAAGATCTCTAAGCTCTGGCTCAGGCTTCGAGTTGAACATCCATATCAATATTGCCCTGAAAACGAGCGCCTTCCTGGATAATGATACGGGGAGCGCGCAAATTCCCGGTCACCAGGCAGCCGGCGAGCAATTCGACGGATTTACGTGCGACAACCTCTCCGTTGAGCTCTCCGCGGATGACGATGGATTCTACGTCGACATCAGCGACGACTTTTCCACCCTCTTCAACGGTGAGGTTACTCTCCAGAGAGACATTGCCCTCAATGGAGCCAAATACAGCGACTTCATCCGTACCGGATACCCGGCCGCTAATGGAGACGCCCGGTCCGATCGTACAATTGGCCATGGGGAAAACCTTGTGGGGGTACAACAAAATAAACAGCGGTTACTTACCGGGGAGGCCCCCGGAACATCTATGGGCCGATGGTTCTAACACCGATGCAAGATGCCATCAAGAATCCATCGGAGGCGATCCGATGGGGGAGAGGGATCAACTCGCTGTGAACACTGCGAAAAGTAAAAGAGAAAAGAAAAGTAACCCAAGGCTTTGAAGAAAAAGAGGGATCGGCTATGATGCCGCCGAGATAGCCAAATTAGTGCCCGCGGATGAAGATTGCGCGGGATTTCAGTTGCGAGGGGAACTATGAAAAGGAACCCAATGAAGAGATCGATATTTCAGTGTGGTCTGATCGCGGCAGCGATCGGGGCAGTGGCCCTGACAGGATGTGACGAGGAGATCGAGCCCCGTGGAGACGCTCCGGAGCGAGTGGAAGCGGTGTTTGATCCGGATACCAGTACGATTCCGTTGCCCAATGATGCCGCGATGGACAGCGGGCGGTTGCCGACGTTGCCGGGAGCCGGGGAGGGAACCGCCGAAGGTGAGTTTTTGGCCTATCTTCCGCAACTGGCGGGATGGTTGCCGACCACGCCGATTGAGATCCCCTTTGACGGACCTCTTGATGAAGAGACGATCACTGAAGAATCGGTGCGATTTTTTCTCCTGGATGACGGAGACCTGGAGCCGGCTGAGGTGGAGGATTTTGTCTACAGCGAGGCGGAGTCGGGGGCTTCAATGATTCAGTTGCTGCCGCAAGAGGCCTTGATGCCGGGGCAGCAATACGCTGTGGCCGTAACCAAAGATCTGTTTGGGGCGAACGGAAATGCGGTCATTGAGTCTCAGGCGCTGTTTTTTGCGGCGTCTCAAGAACCATTGGTCGATGCCGATGGAGACTCGACCATATCGGTGCTGGATGATGAGACGGCAATGGGATTGGAGGGATTGCGTCAACTTCTGGCGCCGGTCTTTGAAGGCCTGGAAGCCCACGAGGTCGACCGCGACGATGTGGCGATGGCATTTCGCTGGACCGTGTCTCCGGAGACGGTAGCAGCCTTTAACCCGGATACGGGGACCGTTCCGCTGCCCAATACGGCGGCCCTGGATCCCGATGGAACCTTTCCGGAAGCGGGAACCTGTTTTGCCGGTGAAAATACCGCCAACGGCCATTTCGATGATTATCTGGCCGGACTCTCCGGGTGGCCCGACGCAACCCCGATAACCATGCCGTTGAGTGGACCCATCGATGAGGCGAGCATTGGAGATGACGACGTTCAATTGTGGCGTCTGGAAGGGGAGGCCTGGGAGCGCGTTGAGGATATCAACGTGGTGTACCTGGAGGAGGCGGTGGATAATTGTACGGGAGAAGTCTCCGAGGAGACTTATAGCCTGGCGATTCAATTCGATCCGGGAATGACCCCCAGAGAGCATTATTTCGCCTTCGCCACTCGCGGGATCGAAAGCATCGATGGCCGTGCTCTCTTGCCGGAGGTGCCCCTCTTTTTGGGAATGCAGCCCTATCCGGTGGTAGACGAGCAGGGCGAATCGCTGGTGTCGGCCCTGGCCGATGAGCAGGCCCAGGCGTTGGCCGGTCTGCAGGCAGTATTGGCCCCGACGATGGCATTTCTCGACAGCGAATTGGGGCTCGATCATAACGATCTGGCCAGCGTCTGGAGCTGGTATACCTGGGATGACACCTTTGTGGTCTTTGACCCCACGGAGGGGATCATTCCATTTCCCAATGCCTTTTTGATCGAAGATGGAACGGTCAATATTCCGATCCCCGAGGGAGCGGATCCGTTGACGACAGGGATCTTGCAGAC
>SKNI01000269.1 GCA_007120615.1 Myxococcales bacterium
CTCGCTCTTGCCGCCGATCAACTCATCAATCACGCCGCCAAATTTCGATGGATGTACGGTGATAAGGTCGATGTCCCCCTGGTGATTCGAACACCCATGGGTGGGCGAAGGGGTTATGGTCCCACCCACAGCCAGAGTCTGGAGAAGCACTTTCTGGGGATCCCCGGCCTGGCGGTGGTGGCGGTCAATCCGCTGGTCGATCCGGGGGCCCTGCTCACGGCGGCCGTTCTCCAGGACCGACGGCCCCTGCTATTTGTAGAGAATAAGACCATGTACGCCCGACGGGTACTCCCGATGGTAGACTCTACGATCGGGTCGATGGAGGCCCGAAGAAGCGGGGTGATTTACCCCACCACTACCCTTTCCTTTGGAGGGTTCGACGGCGCCGACGCCACAATTGTGGCCTACGGTGGGATGGTGGAGATGGCCCTGGAGGCCGCCGAGCGACTGCTGATCGAAGATGAGATCTATGTGGAGATCGTGGCTCCCACCGCTCTCCACCCCCTGGATATGGAGCCCATCGTAGAGTCGGTCCGGCGCACCGGGCGACTGGTGGTCTGTGAGGAGGCCAGCGTAGAGGCCGGATTTGGCTCTGAGGTCTCCTCCCGGGTCAATGAGGAAGCCTTTGATGCCTTAAAGGCCGGAGTAATTCGAGTAGGAGCCCGGGCCATTCCGATCGGAAACGCACCCCAGTTGGAGCAGGCCATTTTGCCGGCGGTTGGGGATCTGATCGCCTCGGTGCGGGCGTTGAAGATCAGTGCGGGGCGACCGATTCGAGCATCGCTGGGCTAATCTAATCCATGCATTCCATTCTCAGCACAGGATATTTGCTATGAAAGTGGTCAAAGCACCTCAGATCAACGCCAACGAAGATGAATTGGAGATCACCGACGTCTATGTCCAGGAGGGCCAGCGGGTAGAAAAAGGTGAACTTCTCTGCACCCTGGAGTCGACCAAGGCCACCGTCGATCTGGAGGCCCCCGGCGAGGGGTTTGTGCGCGCTCTGAGCGTCGCCTCCGGGGAGCGAGTGCGTACCGGGCAGACCATCTGCGTGCTGACCGAAACGGCGACCGAGAGCATTGAGCATGTGGCGAAGAAGAGCACATCCCTGTCCGGAGAGCCCCGAGCCACAAGGCGGGCCGCTTCTCTGGTAGAAGAATATGAGCTTGATATCGCCGGGATCGAACATCAGGGCATCCTCACTGAACGCGATGTGCTGCACTTTTTGGGACGAAAAAAAGAAGATCTTCGGGCTCCAGGGGACCAGGCTCAGTCAGCGGTCGACGGCTCCGGTGGCGGTGGAGATGGCATCGTCATCTACGGGGCCGGGGGACATGCCCGGGTGGTGATCGATACCATTCGGGAGGGCCGCCGCGACCTGGAGGTGGTGGGCATCATCGATGATGGGGACGATCGGCCCGATGAGGTCATGGGGATTCCGGTCTTGGGTGATGGGTCGATATTGCCCGAGTTGCGAGAGCGGGGAGTGCGTCTGGCCGCCCTGGGAGTGGGAGCTGTGACCCACAATGCTCTTCGCGCCGAGCTTTTTGAGCGCTTGAAAAGACAGGGTTTTTCGCTTCCCAATCTCATCCATCCTGCTTCCACTGTGGAGCCCTCGGCCCGAATGGGGGAGGGAAATCAGATCTTTGCCGGCGCCGTCATCAGCTCCAATGTCCGTCTGGGAAATAATACGATCGTCAACTGCAATACTGTGGTAAGTCATGATTGTTGGATAGGCGATCACGTGCACCTGACCCCGGGAGCCCTACTCGCCGGCGGCGTTCGGGTGGGAGAGCGCACGGTGATCGGAATGGGGGTCACGATTTATCTGGGGGTCATGGTGGGCGCTGATGTTATGGTGGCCAACGGAAATCATATCCTTCAAGATATAGGCGATCAGCAAGTACTTCGCGCGCGATGAGGAAGAGATGACGTTTTATGACCCGATAAAAAGGGCGGTGGACTTTGTGGGAGCGGCCGCGGGACTGATCGCAGTCTCTCCGGTTCTTGCGACGACTGCGGTGGCGGTGGCTTTTAGTATGGGGAGGCCGATATTTTTTCGCCAGCAGCGCCCCGGTAAACAGGGAGAGCCCTTTTTGCTGGTCAAATTTCGGACCATGAAACCGGCTCCGCCGGGTGAAGATGCCATTGGAAACGATGCCAGGCGCATCACCCGGGTGGGCCAGTTTTTGCGCTCTACCAGCCTCGATGAATTGCCCACCCTTTATAATGTACTCCGAGGCGATATGAGTCTTGT
This sequence comes from Myxococcales bacterium, assembly GCA_007120615.1. GTDB lineage: Bacteria > Myxococcota_A > Bradymonadia > Bradymonadales > Bradymonadaceae > SKNI01. The sequence goes on from SKNI01000269.1 coordinate 2,258, forward strand.
GGGACCCAGACCACTGTTGATGCGCTATCTACCCCGTTATACCCCGGAGCAGGCTCGACGCCATGAGGTGCGTCCCGGGATCACCGGGATGGCTCAGGTCAGCGGGCGAAATACCTTAAGCTGGGACGAAAAATTTGCTCTGGATCTCTGGTATGTCGATAACCGATCGCCACTGGTGGATCTAAAGATCCTGTGGTCCACCGTGGGAAAAGTGGTGCGCCGCGACGGGATTAGCTCCCAGGGCCATGTGACGATGCCCGAATTTATGGGAGGCCGTCCCCGGGAGCAAGAGAATCAGAGAGAAATTAGCCACGGAGAATAGAGGGCGGGTGTTGGTTGGAAATAACCTCGGGGATTGGGTCAAATTGGGGGTCTGGGTCCAATAAAAACAACGACTTATGAGGGTGTCTGGCACCGTTTAGGAGCCCCCGAGACCCACCCAGATCAGGGCGATATATTCGTAGAGGGAGCGCTCTACTTTGCGCACATTTGACGCCGATGGCCACAGGGCCCCGGGGTGCCAGGGGTTGCTGCGGGCACGGTGCAAGGTGGGGGCGGCGATGGGGGTCAGACCGGCCCGCTCAAAGAGAAGAATGGACCGCGGCATATGGGAGGCTTCGGTGACGACGATGATGGGAGCCCGGGGGCTGGCAAGTTGGACTACGGCGGAGGCCTCCTGGGCGGTGTCCAGTGCGCTGTCGGCCCGCTCAATGCGCTCCGGCGGGACTCCCACGGCGATGGCTAACTCGGCCATGGCATCGGCGGTGGCCCGGTGCTGGCCGGTGGAGCCTCCGGAGACGATCAGGGTGGAGTCCTCCAGGGCTCGGTGAAGGCGTATCCCCTCGAAGAGCCGGATCGCCGAGGAGTCGGTCAATTCACTGGTGACCGGGCCGCCCTCTCGGCGTTGGAGTCCGCCACCCAGGACCACGATATAGGCACCGGCCTCGATCTCATCGAGGCTGGTCAACGGGGGATGGTGATTTTCCAGGGGGGAGATGAGCAGATCCCCGGCAGGACCACAGCAGACGACGATCAACCCCAGGGTCGCCGCCGCGATGCATCTGCGGGGCCAGGGCCCTCCCCGCTTTCTCCATGCCAGAGCTACCCCGAGCACCAACAGGGCCAGCAATCCCGCCAGGGGGAAGGTCATCAGAGCGATGAGTTTTTTGATCCAGAACATCCATTCTCCGACGCATGAGGTGCTCAACGGAAGGGTTGGTGTTTATCTTTTTACTGCTGTCTCGTCACGCGTCCTTAGAAGCGTCATGGTGCTTCGTCACGGTGGTGTTGTCGCAGTTTGAGAGGTCGGGAAGCCTGGCCATAATTAGGATCGGAAGAGAAATCAATCAGGGGGAGATGATGAACACTACCGTCGTTCTTGCAAGCCAGGGACAGCTGGGAAGCCTGATCTTGCGCCGACTGCGGTCCGATGGCCATCGGGCCGTGGGAGTGGACCAGGATATCTGTGATCTGGAGAACCCCGATTCGATTCGGGGGCTCTTTGAGCGATTTCCGAAGATGACTCGCTTATTTAACGCCGCTGCGTTTACCGCTGTGGATGCGGCGGAGTCCCAGCCCCGTGAGACCTTCCGCACCAATGCGCTGGGACCGGGTCTGCTGGCGCTCTGCTGTGCCTCTCGGGGCATCGGTCTGGTCCATTTCTCTACCGATTATGTCTTCGGACCGGGTCATGATGAGCCGATCCCGGAGCAGGCCGTGGCTCGGCCGATGTCGGTCTACGGACGCAGCAAATTATTGGGGGAGAAATTGGTGTTGGAAAATCACCCGGGGGCCTTTGTATTGCGCTCCTGTGGACTCTATAGCGCTCATCGTCCCAATTTCGTGCGCACCATGGTGAGGTTGGGATTGCAGCGCACTTCCATCGAGGTGGTCTGCGATCAACAGGTCACTCCGACCAGCGCAGATGGGCTTGCGAAGGTAGCTATTGAGATCGCCGACAATGCAGCGCCCGGACTCTACCACGCAACCGCCCAGGGAGAGTGCTCCTGGTATCAATTTGCCCAGGCCATCTTTGAGACCCTGGGAATGGAGGTCCCCCTCACACCCGTTGACTCTTCGACGAGGCCGGCACCGGCGCCGAGGCCGGAGTATTCGGTGCTGGATAATTGCTTGCTACGACGTGAGGGTCTCGATACCTTCAGGTCATGGCGAGCGGAGTTGGCCGGGTTTTTAGAGGCTCATGGAGGGCTCCTCCTGGAGGAGGA
>SKNI01000489.1 GCA_007120615.1 Myxococcales bacterium
TCCACAACTGACCGGCAGCCCCACCTCGATATCCCTTCCAGCGAGCCAGATCATCTCGATAGCGGGCCAGCACCCGCCCCGTCCCATCGGGAGAATAGACCAGGCGATGGGCCTTGCCTAAATCGAGTCTCCGCACCGCCCCCCCTTTCGCTGGAACCTCATAGATTGCGGTCTGTCGGGAGAAGGGCTCCCGCAAATTAGATCGAAATAACACCTTTTCGCCGTCATGACTCCATCCGATGACCTGCGCCCTTTTGGCTCCACTGAAGGTCAGCTTTCGGGCCCGGCCTCCATCTGCGGGCATCACGAAAACCTCGGGACATCCCTGCTCCGTGCTCGTATATGCCAACATCTTTCCACAGGGAGAGAGCGCCGGTGCCTCGGCTCGACCAATCGCCCCGGTGAGTCGACGGGCAACCCCTCCCGAAAGATGGACGCTCCAGAGATCGTCCTCGCTTACGAAAACAAGGTGATCTTTCCATACCGTGGGGTGGCGATAATATCCCTGCTCGACAAACGGTATCTGATGCACGTCGTAAATCTCGGGTGGATTCATCAAGGACTTTCTCCAGCTCTATCGTATCTTTTTGTAGGCTATGGATCGTATGTCGAACCGTGAGTCGGTGGACCCAGACCGTTCCGTTTTTGAATATCCCTTGTATTGCCAGCGTATAACAGTAGTATCGATGCTGTTCTGAAATAGAAAAGTTTCACCTTGTCTGCCGAAGAGCTTCGGCACCTTTACCTCTTTGCCGAGGAGTTCTCTCATGTTTCGCAAACACTGCTTTTCCATCGTAATCTTATGCTCCCTCGTATTATTTTTCGATGTGCAACTTGCCGCTGCCGAAGAATGGGAAAATATCGGTGTAGAGGATGGCGTTCATGTCTCCCGGATGCAAGTCGAGGGCTCTCCCATGCTCGCCTTTCGCGGGGTAGCTGTCGCCGATGTCCATATCTCAAAGATCGTTGAGGTATTTTTGGACACCGATCACCGACAACATTGGGTGGACCGATATCATTCTCATCAGACCCTGGAGCGCTCGGACACCCATGAGGTGTATCGGATTCGCTTCGACCTTCCCGTGGGAATTTCCGACCGCGATTATGTCTTGCGAGCCGATCTGGAGATCACTGAGAGTAGAAATGAATTCGTAGCCCGGATTAAATCGGTGACCGATTCGAGAGCACCGGAGAACCGCTGCTGTGTCCGCGCCGTCACCGAGACCTATTATAAATTCACCGCCTATCCCGGAGAGGACCGCACTCATATGATCGTGGAAGTTCACACCGATCCCCGAGGGCGACTGCCGACCTGGCTGGTCAATCGCATCCAGAGCGACTGGCCGTCCAAGACCTTAAGCGGTCTCATCAACCGAGCCTCGGCCAGCGGAATCCGATCCCACCCGGACTATCAAGACTGGTGATGAGGAGCTCCGAAGATCGACCGATGCCCGCCTTTATCCTCGCTGGTGGACGCTCCCAGCGTCTCGGTGAAGATAAAGCGCGGGCGTCTTTATGTCCGGGGCTGACCCTGATCGAAGCAGTGCACGCCTCCTTTGAGGGTATCCCTTTTCGTTGGACGGTGGTGGCTGACGAGGCCGAAAAATTCACCCCTCTGGGCCTCGACACCATCGTAGACGACACCTACCAGGGGCCCCTTGGCGGAGTGTTGCGGGCCGCCAGGGACGTCAAATCCCGAACCCTCAACGAGGGCTATTTCTTTGTAACCAGCTGCGACCGAGTGGGAATTCAGAGCCAGTGGGTTGCGCGATTGCAGGAGGAGTTGGTCCACGCTCCGCCGGCGGTGGCCTTTCGCTCCCGGGGGCGCTGGGAGCCCCTCTTTGCTTTTTATCACACCCGGCTTATGACGGAATTTACCAGGCGCCTGCGATCCTCGGATCGCTCCCTGTGGAAAGCGTTGGACGCGGTTGGGGCGAAGGCTGTGGCGGCGCCCTCGGGATGGGAGGATTGCTTCTCGGTGAACACCCCCGAGGATCTGGCACGAGCCCGGCACCGGGCTTCCATCGGCGATCTGCGCGACGACCGGGACCGAGCAGATGATCCGGAAAAAGTGTAGACGCTCCGGAAAAAAGAATCGGGAAAGTTGACTTCCCCGATCTGTGATTATACTCACTGCCACTCCCGACCCTTTTCGTATCTGAGAGGCTCGGAGCGAAGTAGTTGTTGGGCGCGAGGACTCAATTCTGAGAGCCTCGGGGCATTCCTAATGAACCTTGTTCACAAATTCTAATTCTGTACTTAAGGAGATGAGCTACCATGACTCAAGCTCAAAGCCCCTCTACGTCCGAAGGCATCGCTATTTTGGGCGATGTGGATTCCGGTTATGAAACGATCCTCTCGCCACAGGCGCTGGACTTCATCGCCGGACTTCATCGCGAATTCTCGGAGCGTCGTCGCCATCTACTTCACCGTCGAAAGACTCGTCAAAAGAATATCGACGACGGATCGGAGTTGTCTTTTCTGGATGCGACCCGAGACATTCGTCAAAGTGAGTGGCAGGTCGCTCCCACCCCTGATGACCTTCAGCAACGAAATGTCGAGATCACCGGGCCGGTATCGCGCAAGATGATCATCAACGCGTTGAACTCGGGCTCCGACGTCTTTATGGCCGACTTTGAGGACGCCAACTCTCCGACCTGGTCCAATACCATCGAGGGCCAGATCAACTTATACGATGCGGTCCGTCGTCAGATCGATTTTGACGACGAGAAGCGCGGAAAATCATACCGCCTAAAGCCCAACCCGGCCACCCTAATGGTCCGTCCACGGGGATGGCATCTCGACGAGAAACATCTGAGCGTCGACTCCCAGCCGGTCAGCGCAAGCCTGGTCGACTTTGGCCTCTACTTCTTTCATAACGCCAAAGAATTACTCTCCCGCAATACGGGACCCTATTTCTATCTCCCTAAATTAGAGAGCCACTTAGAGGCCCGGCTGTGGAATGACGTCTTCGATTACAGCCAGGACCGCCTCGACATCCCTCGCGGCAGTATCAAAGCGACGGTGTTGATCGAGACCATCCACGCCGCCTTTGAGATGGACGAGATCCTCTACGAATTGCGCGAGCACAGCGCCGGGCTCAACGCCGGACGCTGGGATTATATCTTCAGCCTGATCAAGACCTTCCGAAATCGCCGCGAAACCCTGCTCCCCGACCGGGCCCAGGTCACCATGACGGTGCCTTTTATGGCGGCCTACTCCGATCTCCTGGTCCAGACCTGTCACCGACGAAGAGCCCATGCCATCGGGGGCATGGCGGCATTCATACCGTCTTCTCAAGATCCCGACGTCACCGAGGTGGCCCTCAACAAGGTACGCCAGGATAAAGAGCGCGAGTCGTCGAGTGGATTCGACGGAACCTGGGTGGCCCATCCCGGTCTGGTACCCGTGGCCCGCGAGCCCTTTGATAACATCCTGAAAGGTCGCCCTCATCAAAAAGAGCGACTCCGCGATGACGTCGATGTCACCGCGGAGGATCTCCTCGATTTTGCGGTCGACGGAGGTCAGATCACCGAAGAGGGGATGCGCCTCAATATCAATGTGGGAATCCAATATATTGAGTCCTGGCTCTCCGGCCGGGGGGCAGCCGCGATCTTTAATCTCATGGAAGATGCAGCCACCGCCGAGATCAGCCGTTCTCAGATCTGGCAGTGGATTCACCGCCCGGAAGCGACCCTCTCCGACGGCCGATCCATCGATAAAGAACTCTATGCCCAGATGGTCGATGAAGAGATGAAAGAGATTCGCGACCTCGTCGGAGCCGATCGCTTTGAAAAGGGTAATTATCAAAAGGCCCGCCAGATCTTCGATCAGGTTGCTACCGATGATGATTTCCCCGAATTTTTCACCCTCGTTGCTTATGATGAGCTGAGATAACCAGTACTTCCGATTCGCAATCTATCTGGCCGCGACGTTGTCCGGTGGTCCGCCTCACAGAAGTCGAGGCGGCGGCCTGAACCAATCTTACCCCCGTCGAATCGACGGGGGCAAATTGTCCAGGAGACCACCATGTCGAACCACTATAAGAGTAGCGAGTCCCTTCAAAATTACTGGGAAAGCGATCCCCGATGGAAGGGAATCCGCCGACCCTACCAGGCCGACCGCGTCCTGAAATTGCGGGGTTCCCTTCCGGTGACCCATACCCTCGCCGAACACGGCTCCCGCAAGCTCTATGATCTCTTCTCCCGTGATCCTTTCGTGCGATGTCTCAGCGCGGTGACCGGCAACCAGGCGATCCAGCAGGTAGAGGCCGGTCTCAACGCGATTTATATCAGCGGCTGGCAGGTCGCCGGTGATGCCAATACGGGATGCCAGGTCTATCCCGACCAGAGCCTTTACCCCGTCAATTCGGTGCCCCGACTGGTGGAACGGGTCAATCGAGCCCTGCGACGGGCCGACCAGATTGCCCACGTCGAAGGCCGCAACGATCAAGAGTATTTCGCCCCCA
>SKNI01000008.1 GCA_007120615.1 Myxococcales bacterium
CCGAGCCCGTTCGGTGATCTGAAAGGCGTGGTTGCACTCGGTGGAGAGGAGCTTCGGCGGAGGGTTTCGGATGGTGCGTAGATACTCGATTCCGCCGATCTCCACCGAACCCAGTTGAGGGTGCTCAAAGGAGCGCCAGGGAGAGATATTATCGGGGTCTTCGGCAAATTTGCGAAGCATCTGGCGAAGTTCTTCTACCGGAGGACGGACCAAAAATTCGATCGGGCTCTTCACTTCCAGCCCGGCATGGCCGATGGGATCCCAGAGCTCGATGGTATAGCCGGGAACGCCGAATACGGTGCTGATCGTATCGGCCCAGACTCCCACGATGGCGCGGTCCTTGTCGTACATAAAGTCGGGGAAAGTTCGAAAGACTCGGTATCCCGTTCCTTCGGCGGCGTCGGTGGCCAGGGCCTCCATCAATTCGATATCCCCTTTGGAGAGGGGAGTATCCTTTCGATAGGGCTGAGTGAGAATGCATCCCGTATAGGTGTGCATGGTGAGAGCGCAGCCGATATGGGGATGAGCGCTAAAGGTGTCGACCACGGCTCGAGTTTCGGGTTCGCTCAAGGCGTATTTTCCGCCGTGGCGGCCGAACATGGAGAAAGGCTCCCAGGCGCCGGGGAAGTTTCGGTTCAAGTCGACGCCGAACTCCTGGGGGGCGTTGGTCCAGGTGACCCCGTCCCAGTTGACGAATTCGCCTTCCCGACACAAAAAATAGGCATCTTCGGGATCGTCGTCCAGGGTCCTGGGGCGCAAAAAGGGCTCCCATTCTTTGTCCTCGACGAACGCTCCGGCGGGGTGTTTCCAGCGCATCATCCGAACGGCGCCGTCTCCATCGATGTCACAGGGGTCGAGCCCCGATCGGACGCTCCCGGGCGGGGGCGGGCGCAGGCTGGAGCGCAGATAGGGTGCCCCGTCGTACATGGCCTGAACGCCGTCCGGGGAGATGCAGGGCATGATCTGGACTTCGTGTTTTGAGAACCAGCGCTGGAGAGCTTCGTCGTCTCCCAGAAGCCCTTCCATCCACCGGGAGATGATAAAGAGTACGGCGCTGATGCCGGTGAACTCGCTGGCGTGGGTTCCGGCGTCCAGCCACAGAGCCGGTCGCTCCCCGCGACGGGTCCCCTCGGGGCTCTCCTCCCGGGCGCTGATGAGGAGACGATAAAGGGGCCGGCCATTGTGGGACTCTCCCACCGCGTCGAGCTCCACCCACTGAGGGTGCTCGTTTGCCAGGGAGATGCAGAAGGCTTCAATCTGGTCAAAGCCGACGTAGTCGTCGGCAGTATAAGGCGTCCAGGACATTTATTCTCCTGCGGATATCAGTCATCAATGGATCAACAGCTACATGATAGCTCACCGAGGGTTTCGATTAATGACGGGGATAGGCGGTCCAGCCCTCAGTCCAGGGCGCAGACGCACTGGGGCTGAAGGCTCCGCGGTAGACCGCTGTCGGATCAAAGCCTTCGGGGGGAGGCTCAATTCCAGTGGTGTGCTGGGGAGATGGGATCCAGCCCGGATCGCTCAGGTTGAAGGGGTCTTCCAGGCCCGGGTCGGCGCCGAAGAGATTGTTGAATTCCGGTTGTTCGAAGAAGGCGTAATTTTCAAAGCCGTCATATTCTTCCCCTCCGTCGTCAATACGCCAAAAATAGCTCTCGCCGTCGTCACCGATATCATAGAAGAGGGTGTTTTGGACGATGATTTCTTCGTTGTTGCCGTGAACCGCTGCCTCCGGCCCGTCGATATATACGCCGGGACCACCGGAGCCGACTACGATGCCGTGGGAGAAGACCCCGAGGCCCCCGTATTTGACGTAGAGCGCGACCTGACGGCTCTGCTTTTGTTCGGAGCCGATGATAGTGAAATTATAGATCCGGCCGTCGGTCTGAGGAAGAGCGTCGGGTTCTTCGGCGAGGTTTTCTAGCTCGATGGCCTCCTCTCCGTTGATGTCCTGTTGGATGGCCAGAAATTGAGCCGTTCCTCGCCAGGCGGTATCGAAGTCAAAGCCGTCGTCTCGGGCTCGAGTTGCCACGGCGTAGCGAAGGTCGACGGTGCCGCCGAAGACGGCAATTCCGTCGTCATCGCTCATATGAGATTGGACGTACTCCACGGTGGTCTCGCTTCCACAGCCGGCAAGGGTGATGCCGTTGAGCGCTTTTTGCCCGTCGACCTCGGAGCCGCCGAACTCCACCCGGACGTAGCGCAATGTTCCGCAATCCCAGGAGTCGTCGTCGCCGCCTACCCGGGTGTCGTATTCGTCGGTGATGATGCGAAGCTGAAAATTCTCCCGATTGGTTCGGGCGAAGCCGGTCATGGCGATGCCGGCCCAGTCGCCGGCCAGGCGCTGTCCCGGTGGCTTATCGCTGGTAAAGACGATCGGATCGTTGCGGGTGCCTACAGCTTCCAGTCGGGCGCCCGCCAGGGATACAAGTCCCGTATTTCGGCGACCCAGGATGGTGGTCCCCGGCTCGATGGTCAGCGTCGCCGGAGCGACAACCATGGTCAGATTCTCCAGCACATAGACGTTGTCCGCCGTCCACGTAGTATCTTCCACGATGTGATTGACGATATTGACCCGATTGGCCTCTCGACAGAGTCCCTCGACGCACTGGCTAGTGGCGGAGCAGTCGGCTTCGGAGGCGCATTGCTCCAACTCCAGAAGCAGGGAGCAACTGGAAAGGGGGAGGTAAAAAAGGATCCCGAGGACAACCAAAAAGAGGCGGCTTTTGCAGATATTCATAAGGCTTGTCGCTCCGTCTTTCCGAAAACAAGAAGGGAAGATGTCACAAAACTACCTGTGCCCGGGAGGAGTCGCAACCCTCCGATGATTCCGATTGTCGAGCCGGTATTTTTTGCGGGCAAGGCTTTGTGACATAACCATCAGCGATGTCACAGAGCGAAGTGCGGCGTTGGAGGCTCGCTTGTCATCGGGGCTCCGATCAGGTGTAGTTTTACTATTATCTGGGAGTGGGAGGAGAAATGGAAAAGAAACTCGAGATGTCGACGTCGGTAAAAATCGGCTGGCTCTTATTAGCCGTGGCCTTTGCCATGCAGGGGCTGGTCGGGGTTACGGTGGCGTTTTTGATCGACACCCCCCTGTGGGACTGGCATCAGAGTCGAACGGCGATTGCGCTGTGGGATGAGCCCCATTTTGATCCGCAGACGGAAGCCTTTCGAAGCTGGGCGATGGCCCTGGTGGGGGGAACCATCGTGAGTTGGTCGGTGGCGATGTTGTGGATCGTGTTGATTCCCATGCGCAATCGAGAGCCCTGGGCCTGGTGGGCGATTATCACCAGCACGCTGGGGTGGTTTTTCATCGATACCACCATCTCGGCGATGCATGGCGTCGGTATCAACGTGCTGTTTAACCTGATGGCGCTGACCATGGTCGCCGTTCCGTTGGCGCTGACCTGGTCCTGGCGTGGAGAATAGCGCTGGAGATCTACTGGATGTGAGTTCCTCGCACCGGTCAGCCGGAGGGGTTCTCCTTTCTCTTGAGATCTTCGGCTTCCACCACCTGATTGTCGCTGTCCTTTGCCAGGCCCAGGTCTACCAGAGCGGTAGCCAACTCGGTGTTGTCGGTGGACCGATAGCGGTCGGCCAGACGCCGAGCTCCGAACAGCCGGAGCCCCGTCGCGGTCAGGTCGGCCAGAGCACCCCCGAGGCGTTCGCCGACTCTGGTCTCGTCGCGGTCCGGTCCGGTGATCATTGCGGGCCGGGCGATGATAAAGGGAAGCCCGCTCTCTTTTAGATCTCGCTCGGCGTTCCACCGGGCTCGATAATAAGCGGTCTTCGCTCCTTCCCGCACCCCCATCGCCGACAGATAGACGACCCGGGGGCGAATCTCAGCTCGGGACGCCGCTTCCAGCAAGAGCCGAAAGAGCCCGTAGTCCACGGACTCGTAGGTGGGATTGTCCTCGGCCTTGCGGGCACCTTTGGCGGTGATTCCCACCAGATAGTAGAGAATATCTGGGGCGAGGCGTCGCAGAGTGTCGGCCATGGCTTCCTCCTCCCAGGGAGTTCGGTCCACGGCCGCTCCCTGCGTGCGGAATTGCTCCTCCCAGGTGGCCGCGCTGGAGGAGTTCGGCCGGATGTGAGCGGTGGTTTCAACGCCGGCTTCGGTCAGCAGGCGCACCACCTCGCGGCCCGTATATCCCGTTGCTCCTGTAACGAATGCGCTGGTGGTCACGATCGGTCTCCTTCGGTCGACGCCAGTTGAATATCGGTCCAGATGGGCCGCAGGCTAAGTGACGTTGTACTACTAACCCAACGAACTTTGCCGGTCCAGCTCGAGCAAGGCTTTGCTTCGGTCGGGGGGGGGTGGTAGTCTGACGACTGCTACGAAAAATACGATTGCGAACAGGCAAAGTCCGACTGATTTGGGAAGCATTGAAGCCGGTCGAGATGCAGGAAGGATAGGTATGAAAACCGTACGATGTGAAAGTGAAATTACGGGTGTCGTGGTCCACTCCCGGGGGGCCGTTATCACTCGTCGAGTGGAACTCTCCGGTGAGAAATCAGCGGAACTCGAAGTGCTGGTGGAGGGCATTACGGGTCGGGTTCAGGAGGGTACGATTCGAGTTGGTGTGGGTGAAAGCCAGGCCCGGCTGGTAGCTGTGCGAAGCAGGGTGGAGCTTGCAGAGGCAGACGCTGAAGCCGGTCCCACCACAAAGCAGGTGGAAATCTTGTCGGCGCAGTTGGCCGATAAAAGAGAAGAGCGCGATGAGCGAACTGCCCGGCTGAGCCGGTGGAATCAATTGCAGATCGCGCCGCGCGGGCTGCGGGCATTAAAAGAGCAGGGCCCCCTGGTTCGAACCACAAGAGCCCTGGAGCTAGTTGTGCTGGCTCGTCAGGAGCGGGAGCGCCTCGCCGGACAGATCCTGGGGCTTGAGGAAGAGATCGAGGAGCTCAATCGAAGGCTTCGGCAGGTATATCTCGAAGACCAGCAGGCATCGGATCAAGACCGAAGGGGAGAGACCGCCTCGCGGCTGGTATTTGTGATTCATCTGGCCGATGTCGGTGAGCAGGAGGAGTTGGAGCTGAGTTACGTGGTGGATGACGCTCGATGGTGGCCGACCTATAGCGTGAATCTGGACAGCGTGGACAAGAGGGTACGTCTCGATGTCGAGGCGGTGGGCGCCCAGGGAAGTGGAGAGGACTGGCCGGGGGTGGAACTGGCTCTGTCCACGGCGGAGTTGAATATGGACGCTCAGCTTCCCAAATTGCCCTCTCAGCGCCTGGGACGACGCCAGGCTCCGGCGCCGCCGTCGGGGTATCGGCCACCTCCGGAGGGGTTGGAGAGTCTCTTTGGAGGCTATGATGCCGCTCATTCCAGGCTGGTGAGGCCGGAGGCTTACGGGCATACGGACGGTCAACCCCAGAAAGAACGATATGCTCCGAAGCGTGCGCCTCGCCAGGAATCGGCTCTATCGGAGCAAAGCGCCCCGATACGGGCCAGCTCCGGAGGGATGCCGCCCCCGGATATCAGCTTCGGTGGGGCAATGCCTCCGGCTCCTTCGGGAGCGCCTCCATCGGCTCCGGTTGGCGCGAGCATGCTCAAGAAGCGTTCCGCTCCCGCCCGGAGTCGGGCTCAGGTCGGGCAGGCCCAGGCGGAAGCTCCCGCCGAGATCGAGCCCGGCGACGGCTGGTTGAATTTTGATCGCCTCCGACTCGGTGCGCCCTCGAGCTCCTACCGGGGAAAACTCCACCGGGTCAGCGACGACCATGCTCATCTTGGGGGCACAACGAGACCGCTGGCGTCCAACGTGGGCCAGGGAATGGTCGACCCAGTGGCCTCTCGAGGCAGTTTTGATTATCGCTACGATGGTGAAGGCCGGTTTCGAATTCCCGCCGATGGTAAAGGACATCGGGTCCAACTTCGTAGTGTGGAGGGACCCTGCCAGTGGCGGTGGCGCTGCGTCCCTCGGGTGGAGCCGGCGGTGTACCGCGAAGTTCATTTCACTAACCCCCTGGACGCCGCTCTCCTCGATGGCCCGGCCCGGGTCTTTATCGACGGGGAATATCGCTCTCAGGCTCAACTGCACCGCGTGGATCGGGGCGGAAAGATTCAGCTCGGACTCGGGGTGGAGGAGCGGATTCAGGTCATCAGAAACGCTCGCTTCGGCGAAGAAGGGGCCGGGCTTCTGGGAGGAAAGCGATCCCTGGACCACGAGGTCGATATCGAGCTTCGCTCCAGCCTGGGGATCCCGGTGGAGGTGGAGGTCGTCGATCGGCTCCCGGTGACCGATGACGAGAGCGTGGCGGTGAAGATGTTGTCGGAGCATCCCACTTCTGAGCCCTACGACCAGAGCGAACGGCGGGGGCAAACGCTTCGCGGAGGGCGCCTGTGGAGGGTTCCCCTTACGCCCGGTGGTCAGGGCACTGTGAAATACACCTATCTCGTTCAGATTCGAACCCGTGATGAGTTGATTGGAGGAAATCGCCGTGAGTGAACAAGAAAAAAGTGCAGAAAGCAGGGCCACGGACGTGACCTTTTTCGAGGACCGGGCGCGGGTTCACAGAACCTCTACGGTCGTCGTCGAGGCCGGGGTCACGGCGGTGGACGTCACCGGGGTCAGCGCTCTGATCGACCAGACAGGATTGGTGGTCACTCTGGGCCCGGACGCTTCTCAGCAAGCGTCGATTCGGGCGGCCCAGGTTCAACACCGCCTGGAGAGCAGCGATGATGGAGATCAGGCGCGCGAAGCACTCGCCATTGAGGAGGAAGAAGCCCGAAAAGAGGTCAAAAACGCTCAGGCCATTCGGGACCGACTCTATGAGGAAAAAGAGTCGATTCTGGAGTTGGAGACCTCTCTACTCAATCAATTACGACGGGTCCCTCAGGGCGATGAGATCTCGCCGAAGAGCTGGCGAGATGCTCTCGAAGCGCTTGGAGAACCGCTGGCCGAGGTTCGCTCTAAACTCGGTGAGGCTCGGCGACAGGTCCATAGAGCCGAGCAGGTGTGGGCCCGGGTAAAAGAGCGCCTTCGGGCGGCCCAACAAAAGTCTCCGGAGATGGTAGCCTCTGTGGAAGTGCAGATCGAAGCTGCGGAAGCCGGAGAAGTGGAGTTGGTGCTGGAGTATTTCGTGCCCTGTGCGCTGTGGCGACCCTCCCATCGAGCCCGCTATTTGCCGGGCGATGAGCCCCGGCTCGAGATGACCACCCTGGCCACCGTCTGGCAGCAGACCGGAGAGCGGTGGGAGAATATCCGAGCCTATTTCTCGACGGCGCGATTAACCAAGCCCTCGTCGGCGCCGCTTCTGGAGGATGATCTGCTGATCTCGAGACAGAAATCATCGGAGGAGCGAAAGTCGATTCAGGTGGAGGTTCGCGATCAGATGATCGCCGAGATGGCCGACGGGAGTCGACGAAGTGTGGACGAGATGCCCGGGATCGACGACGGCGGACGCCCGCTGACCTTTGAAGCCCAGCGCGAGGTCACCATCGAAAGCGATGGTAGCCCCCTGCAGGTCAAATGCGCCGCCACTACCCTTGATGTGAAGGTAGAGTCATTAGTCTACCCCGAACTCATGGACGCTCCTCACCTGGTGGTAAAGGGCGTGTGGAGCGCTGCGACCCCGCTTCTTGCCGGACCGGTGACGCTTATCCGGGGCGGTGAATTTGCCGGGCGGACTCGCCAGGACTTCGTGGCCGTCGGGGAGCCGCTGGTGCTCGGTTTTGGACCGCAAAACGCCGTGCGTCTTCAGCGGCGGGTCGATGAGTCCCGGGGACAGGCCAAAATCACCGGCAGGCAATGGATCGAAAAGAAGATTCATCTCTATGCCAGTAATCTCAGCGGCAAAGAGCAGCGCTTTGAGATCGTAGAGAGAGTTCCGGTAAGTGAAATTAGCGAGATCAACGTCACCGTGGACGGAGGAAAATACCGGACCGATAAGGACGGGTTTATCAGGTTCGCGATCGTGCTGGGACCCCGGGAGACCTGCGAGGAGTCGCTGGGATATCGGGTGGAGTTCGGCTCAAAAGTAGAGTTAGCGCTTTGAGTTCCCGGCAACGGCTTTACCCCGATAATTTCATCACATAATGGCCCCCGTAGCGTCCGACACCGATCCGGCTGAAGCTGCCATTCATGATATTTCGGCAGTGGCCGGCGCTGGCCATCCATCCCTGCATCGCGCCTTCGGGCGTTGAGTTGGTCATGTAGATATTTTCTCCCCAGCCCCAGCCCCCGAAACCAACGTGGGAGAGTCGGCCGCCCGGGCCCATTTCTTCGGGGCTGTAGTGGCTGTAAAATCCTCGTCCCTGCTGATCCCAGCTATGCATTCGGGACGCACAGCGCATCAGAGGTTCCATGGTCACCGGGCCCACCGGTGCATATTCGTCATCACCACAGGTCTGGGTCTGAGAGCGCATCTCGTTGACGATTTCTACGACTCGCACCTCATCTGCGGCCAGGGAGCAACTCCAGGAGGAGGAGATGGCCTCGCAGTCCATCGGTTCATCCCAGGGATTGGAGCCGTCGTGGGTATCGTCCCAGAGGTCACCGCCACATTCGGGAGGGGGACCGGTATCGGGTTGGGGTTCGGGAGTGGTGTCTTCTTCGTTTCCAGCATCTTCGCCGACGTCAGGGGTGGTGATTCCAGTGTCGTCGTCACCGTCTGGACCGGTGTCGTCGACCAGGTAGCCTGAGTCATTGAGGGATGCGTCTGATTCTGGACCGGCGTAGGTATCGGCGTAGCCTTCGCTGTCGCCCATCCCGGCGTCGGTGTTGGAGGACGACCGCGAGTTCGCGTGGGGCGGCTCTTCCAGGCAGGCCGTCGTGGCCAGAAGAAGCCCTGTGAGAATCAGCAGAACTTTGGTGTGTAGATGTATCTTCATCGTGGGTCCGACCGGCAAAATTATGGTGCATATCTCAGGTCAGACCATCGTAATAAAAATCACTGTGGAATACACGGGGTATCAACCAGGCCTACTTTTTTCGACAGGCCGACTCCGAAAACCGGCCATGTTCCAGTAAGCCCACGCCCAAATCTTAAATCGCCCGCCGTTCAGGGCGTCCTAAATAGCGGGCGCTACGAGCCGCGAACTCCCTTGTGGCCGGAGGCTCGCTACTTCGATCGCTTCCGAAACGGGGAGCGACGCTCAAAACGAGAGCGTATCGGGGAGGGTTCCCGGGCGGCTTTGCAGGACGGGCAGATCGAGGCTTCCACGCGAACGGCATAATCGCATTCGGCGCAGGGCACCCTGGAGCGTTGATCAAGAGCATAAGCGGCGCCGCGAATCGCCAGCGCCATGCCCGAGAGAATCAGAAGAAAGACCAGCAGAAAAGCAAAGGTCACCAGGGGAAGAAACGGCAATAGAACCAGAATTCCCAAAACCCCGCCGGTTTCGATCCAGGCCCAGAATTGTCCGATCTTGAAATCCCGAATAAAGACCAGAAATCGAGACCGCAACCAGGTCAATCCGAGGTTGATGGCTAGCGCGGCGAGCACGGCGGTGATGGACACCAGATACCCGTGTTCGGAGGCGATGGCGATGGTCGTGGCTTCCAGAATGCCTCGAGAGTCAGACGTGCCAGCGGCCTCGGTGAGAAAAACCGCTTCCGCTTCGGGGAGTCCCACGGCAGCCAGCATCAGGGCGATGGTAAAAGCGCTGAACGCTCCGGTGAAGGTGTCTACGTGCATATCCTGCAGGATAGCCGAGACATCGGAGTCGTGCTGCGCGGCGGTCTCCAGCCCGGCGAGCATGGCGGCGACGATGATCGCCGGCGCCGAAACAAGCCAGGCCATCAGCACCGGAAGCATCACGATATCGTGATAAACCAGGGCCGCGACGACCAGTTGGACCACAAAAAAGGTGGTCGCCGGTCGGGCGGCCGCCGTGATCGACGGGCCGATGGTCAACGCCAGAAATCGAAGGATGGCCAGGCTCACGGCGCGGACTCCAGAAGAGTTGAGGTGATAAACCCGATCGCCGGAATCTCAGCGGAAGTGATCAGATGGAGCAGTGTCGCAAAGAAAACCACCGTCGCCGTGACCGCGGTGCCCAACATAAAGAGCAACGCAGCCGGCAGGCCCCACTCGCTGATTTGAAGCGGGCGCTCTTCGGATTCCCAGCGCAGGCGCTTTCGCAGAATGAAGAGCCCTCCTTCGATATAGGCAGCCGTCAAAAGAGGACCCACCACCGCCAGGATAAAGGCGCTGGCTCCGACCATCGGAATTACGGCCACGTTGATGAGAAGAGAGGTGGTGGCGATGGCCGCCCCGAAGATTTTGATGCTGATTCGCGCGAGAACTCGCCGCTTCGTAGACAGCCAGGTCAGTCCTCCTCGGAGCACGATGATATGCAGGATAAAGAGGGCCATGACCTGAATCACGATCTGGAGCAGGGGGATGGCACCGGCCACGAAGCTGCCCATCGCGATAAGAGCGTAACCAAAAAGTCGCCACTGCATCTGGCGTGATTTGATCTGGTGTAGAATATCTCTTCCGGCGCTGGTGAGCATCGACTGGCAATGCGAACAACTGGCCTCTCGCAGAAGGGCTGTCGGCGAAACCTTCTCGGCGCAGCGACCGCAGCGGCCGCGGGTCAATAACTCGTTGTGATGAGCGATATTCACGGTTGAGCCCGCACCTGGTGGATGAAAATAATAAAAGTGGTAGAGTTATCACGATCTGATCCAAAATTGCATATCCGGAGAAGAGATGGAAACGACGATTGCCGTGCAATGTCCCTGGTGCTTTGAGCGGGTCGAGATCTGGATCGATCCGAGTACCAGAGGTCAGTTGGTCAGAGATTGTGAGGTGTGCTGTCGCCCCTGGGATGTTTTCGTTGCCCGAGATGAGGAGGGGCGACTTCAGGTCATGGTGGGGAGGTCGAATTGAGAGAAGGGCAAAGATTGCCACCGCAGCAGATTTTCTGTAGAATCGGTGGCTACTCTATAATCGCTTAATCGCTTAATCGCTGGAAATGAGCACCCACTGCATCGAGATGCCAAATGAATGATAATCTTGAAGATTCGCAGGATCCCTCCGAGGAAAATGGTGTTCCCGTGATGCGCCTGGCCATCGCCGGAGTGCTCGTGGCGGCGCTCTCCGTGGGCGCGGTGGCGGTGCTCGATTTGCCCTCATTCGATGAATTCTTGCAGGGGCTGCAGGGAGCATCGATGACCGGAAGTCTGGCCACCGGCCTCGATGGTGCTGAGAAAGAGGAGCCCTCCGAGGAGTTGGCCCGGGAGCCGAAAGCTCAGGCTCGACCGGTCTACGAAGGGCCCACCAGCGCCTATATCGAAGAGGGGGCAGACTCTGACTTTCTGGACCTGAGTTTTGCGGACAGCGGCGCAGAAGAGCGAAGCGGCCCTCGCGCGCTCTCTCAACGAGCGATTCAACAGGTGATCAACCGGCATCAAAGAGAGCTCTTGTCTTGCTACGGCGAAGAGTTACAAAACGATCCGGACCTCGCCGGAGATGTAGACTTTGAATTTGCCATTCATCCCACCGGACGGGTGATGATGGCGAAAGTAGCGGGTTCCTCATTGCGCTCAAAAGCCGCCGAAGATTGTTTTGTGGAGCGGGCCAGACATTGGGACTTCCCAGAGACCAGTGGTGAGATCCCTACTCGGTTTGAGACGAGCATGACGTTCCAGTTCTAATCGAGACGACGAAGAGGCTTCTGAGCGCGGAACGCCAGCGAGTTCATTGAGCGCCGGTTAGCTCTCGAAGGGTCTCGATGATGTCGGGCATCGACGATTCCTGTGCCCGGCGACGGATGCGATTGGGAACCCGGCTCTCCGGTTCGGCGTGGACGGTGTAGACGGCCAGCGTTCGGGAGTCGTCGCCGTTGAAGGTCGTCAGCGTCCAGGACCCGTCGTTGATCTTGTAGTTGCCCTCGATGAGGGTCCACTCTCGTTTCCAACTCGGGGGACCGACAGTGTGTACGGCCCGGGTCTGGGACGACAGATCACTCATTGGAAAGGGGAGTCCCACGGTGACCTCGCAGATGACGATGTCGCCGTCGCGGCTGATCTCCCGAGACTCGTCGATTCGTGGGAGCCGACCGGCGTAATTTTCGCAGTCTTCCAAAATCGCCCATACCCGCTCCGGAGCCACATTGATGACGCCCGTGACGGTGATGCTGGGGACGTCGCTTCCCGCGACATCGGCGGTCTCGACAAGGATCTCGCCGGAGTCGAGTTTCTCCTGCTCGCCGGCAAAGGCGGTCAATGGAAAGAGGAGAACCAATAATAGAATCGGAAAGCTCTGGCCTGGTCGCATTGTAGTCTCCAGATAGTGAAATCATCATTTGTAAGGCATCGCCCACACAGTATAGGCTGCTTTGGTCCCGCATTGAAAGAGACGTTGAATGTCTGCAATTGATTCAATTTTTCCCGGAGTCTGGCCGTGAGTAAAGAATCCATATTTCCCCAAGATGGCGCCGATAAAGACGAATTGCTCGAAAAGATGGAGGCCATGCGCGATGGCGATGCCCATTGGCGTAACGGTCGAACCTGGAGCCTGGTCTATTTTGCGGGCGACGACCATTACGAGTTTCTAAAGAAGGCCCACAATACCTTCTTTAGCGAAAACGGGCTCAACCCGATGGCGTTTCAGAGCTTGAAGCAGATGGAGGCGGAGGTCGTTCGAATGACCGCCGAGATGCTCAACGGAGACGAGCAGTCGGTGGGGACGATGACGTCGGGGGGAACGGAATCGATTTTGATGGCCGTCAAGGCCGCCCGGGAGCGGTTCAAAAAAAAGCGAATGGTTCCCGGTGGGACGCCGGAGATCGTGGCGCCTCGCACGATTCATGTCGCCTTTGAGAAGGCCGCTCATTATTTCGGCTTAAAGATGCGCTACGCCCCGGTGGGTCCTGATTACCGGGTGGACGTTGAAAAATTAAAGAAGTTAGTGGGGCGAAATACGGCCATGATCGCAGCGTCGGCGCCCCAATATGTTCAGGGCATGATCGATCCCATCGAAGAGATTGGCGCCATCGCCGAGAAAGAAGATCTTCCCTTTCACGTGGACGCATGTTTCGGGGGGTTCTTTTTGCCCTGGATGGAAGAGGTCGGCTACGACTTGCCGCTCTTTGATTTTCGGGTTCCCGGGGTAACCTCGATCTCGGCAGACGTCCATAAATACGGCTACTCCGCCAAAGGGGCGTCGGTGGTGGTGTACCGAAATATGGAGTACTTAAAATATCAATTCTTCGTCTCCACCGACTGGCCCGGCGGCATCTATGCCTCGCCATCGATGCCGGGAACCCGTCCGGGCGGGCCGATTGCAGCGGCCTGGGCGGCGATGAAAGCGATCGGTAAAAGCGGCTACGTCGACCTGACCCGAAAGACCATGGAAGCCGTCGAAGTATTGAAAGAGGGCATCCTGGATATCGACGGCCTCACGATTCTGGGCAGCGAGCACGGACCGGTGGTCTGCGTGGCCTCCGACGACGATGACATCGATATTTACGCCGTCGTCGACCAACTCCACGAGAAGAACTGGCATCTCGATCGCCAGCAGAATCCCAATAGTTTTCATCTCTCGGTGATGGCCAATCATGTGGAGACGGCGCCGGAGTTTCTGGAGGACTTACGAGAAGCCGTGGAGGTAGTGCGCCGGGACCCGTCGCTGAAGAGCGAAGGGCAGGCCGCGATGTACGGAATGATCGCCAGAATTCCCTTTCGAGGAGCCGTGAAGTTCAGCGTTCAGAAGATCATGGAGGGGATGTACGGACCCGCCGGCACGGTGCCGGATCTGGCCGATATGGGAGGAGAGGACGAAGATCTGCTCTTTCAATTGATGGACCGCTACGGCGACCAGGCCATGGAATTGCTCGACCGCATCGAAGAGTCCAAAGAGGCTCTGGTCAAGAAGCTGCCCTGGGTTCGGTAATCCAGATTAGCCACCGAAGAGGTTCGGAAAGAGAGCGAGGGCCACAAAAGTTCCCACCGTGCTGCCCAGATTGGCGAAGACGAAGATCAGCGCCAGGCGGGCCAGCCGATTGGTCCACCAGCCGCGAATTCGGGCGATATCGTCGCCGACTCGTTCGATATCGTGGATGGTAGGGGGCACGAGAAATGCCTGCACCAGGGCTCCCACGGTGCCGGCGCCGATGGCGGGATTTAAGGATACAAAGGGGGCCGAGATGGCGGCTGCGAGCACGGCAGCGGGATGGGCCATAGCAGCAGCGGTGAAGATGGCGGTGAGGGTTCCGTTGACCAGCAGCCATGCTACAAGCGCATCATGCATAGCGTCGGCGTCTCCCTGGGTGAATCCGAAGACGAAGAGACCCACGATAAAGAGGGAGAATAACCAGGGCATCGCCCGCGACAAAAGACTTCGCTCCGGTACGGTCATCAGATGCTGGAGGTCGGCCGGGCTGTCAGCTGTAGCGTCGGAGTCAGCCCGAAGAAGATCGGCCACAGCCTTTGCCTGAGTGGTGCTGAGGACGACCGCCAGATGTTGGGCGTCGCTCTCTCGGATGCGCTGGGCGGTAAATTCATTGCGCTCTTCCACAAAGACCCGTCGGGCCACCGGCATGGAGCGTCCGACCTTGTCGAGTCGGTCATGAAGGGAGTCGGGCTCTTCGGTCTCCGGACGCGTTCGAGTGCGGCGAAAGGAGCCCGAAGTCAGGGCCAGAGCCAGCCGCGAGCGGCGCAGTGTGGGGGTCAGCCGCCAGGCTCGTAGCCCCGTGGTCTTGACGTCCCGGTCCACCAGATGAACGGGGAGTCCCTCTTGGTGGGCATACTCGAGGGCGACGCACATCTCATCGCCCGGTTCACAGCCGTCGAAGGACCCAAAGCGCTTCTGAAAGATGCGAAGCGCCAGATAGGAGTGAAGCAGGCGTCCCCTCTTTTGTTTCAGGATATCCAGAAGGTTGAGGCTCTCCCAGCTTTCGCGATCGGTGAGCCATTCTCGACGCTGCTCGTCGAGGGCCACGGCCACGGCATCGGGGGATTCCCGCTGCAGGAGATCGCGCAGCTGGGAGAGAGCCTCGGGGTCGACGCGTGGCAGATCGAGCAACACCACGCGCCGGCCGTCGAGATCGACCTCCCGCTTCTGGATTCGGGATAGGGGGTCGCTCATTTGATGGACAATAATTCCACGTCAAAGACGAGCATGCCCGCCGGAGCCCCGGGTTGTCCTTTATAGGCCAGGTCTTGAGGAATCCAGAGCCGTCGCTTTTCGCCTTCCACGAAGAGTTGAAG